>CAYJWM010000044.1:0-12903 GCA_964373885.1 uncultured bacterium
AACCCGCAACATCAACCTTGGCAAGGTTGCGCTCTACCGTTGAGCTACTCCCGCAGTATGTGTTGAGTAGCTACTATCCTGATTTCCTTAATGTAAAAATTACAATCAAATCAGGGTTGAGCTACTCCCGCATAAACACCTTACCACTCGCGCTTAATGCGCGAGTGCCATTTCGTGGAGATCTTGACGATCTCCTACGAATGGTGCCCGCACCAGGGCTCGAACCTGGGACCCACTGATTAAGAGTCAGTTGCTCTACCAACTGAGCTATGCGGGCGCAAGTCTCTCATCTTTTCACCTCCCACAAGTCGTGAGAGGCATTTTATTTGCCCACTCCCTTTAATTCAGCCGTCCCGCATGCCTCTTGCGGGGCAGGCATAAAACTACATTAGTTTATTTCAATTTAAGTTTTATGCCAGTGCCGGCATCCCATATCTTAATCCGAAATCGGGACGGGCGCTTTATTGAAGTCAACACGGGCGCCGCAAGCTACCCCTTGTGCCCCAAGGAGTTACCGTGTACTATAGCATATTTTTTTATGCGGGGACAACCTCTACATTAAGGGAAACTGACTATCCGGGCGGGTCAGAAAGCAGACTTAAAAAGCTTCAACGAAAGAAGCTTGAAGCAACGGACGTATGCGATATCTAAAAAAACCAGCTGCTTTTTTCTTTGACCTTCTGGGGTTCTTCCGCTTTGGGGGCTTCCGGTTCCGCGGTTTTCGACACCAAAATAGAAGTCACGTCATCTGAAACAGCGGGCAATGAGCCGGAAATTTCGGAGGTCTGTGCTTCTTCTTCCGTTTTCGTGCTGGTTGGAGGAATGCTCTTCATTGCAGAGCTTGAAAAATAATAATCTTCGCTTCCTTTTTCCAGCTGCCGGGTGATCACACCGCTCATCGTCTCTTTTTGCCACTCTCCCCGCCAAAATGTGATGCCGTCTTTTTCGCTTGTCTGCATGGTTTCCCAAACGGTGGGACCGTCTTCCTGCGTCGTCAAGGTATAGTTAGTGGGGGCGTAATTTTTTTTGGAAAGGATTTCAGACGAAAACTTTCCGTCTTGAAAAGTAAGGGTATCGGCGCCTTCAAGACTTCCTTTTCCGCCCTGAGATTTGATTTGAATTTCCCAAGAGCTTCCATTCAGCTCGGCCTTTTTTTCTTCAATCTTTTTTCGCATTTCAGCCCGCTTGTCCGCTTCGGCATCCTCTGCGGATTTCGCATACGCATATTCAGAATGAAATACAAAAGCGCATAATAACGCCGCTACAAGTACAGATTTTGACATTTCGATCCTCCGAATTTAAACAGGTTCTACAAAGCAGTTAAGGTGTACCACATCAGCTCTATGTTTTCAACACTTTTTGATCAAACGTCCTTCGCGTCAGCAGATAATTCCTCACCCAATCAGCGCTCTGGTCGTTTGGGTCTAGCCCTAAATATTTTCTGAAATAACTCTCGGCCGTTTTGTGGTCCCGATATTCTTCCGAATAAATATAGCCGAGGTTGTAAAGCGCCTTTGAATCCGAGGGATCCAGATCGATGGCCTTTTTGAATTCCTCGACGGCGCGGTCATAGCGCTTCTGTTCCGCGTAAAACACCCCTAAATTGTAGTGCATACTGGCTGTTTCTTTTACCAGCACCCGGTTCTGACGGGCAATCCCCGTTACCTTTTTGGGTGCGCGTTTAAGTTCGCCGGCCAATCGATGGTTATCACTTTCCAGTTTTTCCTTCTCACGCTTCGTTTCTTCATATTTCACTTGATAAACCTTTGTTTTATCCAATTCTTTCTGCAGTTGTCCAACGGAGTCTGCCAATTGTTTCAGCCGGCCTTCCATACCTGTCTTATCAGACTGCGATTTAGCAGCTTTATTCTGCCACTCTTTAGCTTCAGCCTTTAACTTTTGAACCATCCCGCCAAGTTCTCGATTTTCATCCTGGAGTTTTTCGTACCGTTCACTGACCTTCCCGCTTTCCTTAACAACTCCTTTATAATCTTTGGCCAACCGTTCAAACTGAGACTCAATTTCGCTCAAACGGCTTTGTCCTGAAAGTAAATGTTTTGTCTGTACCAGGATATTTTTGCGATCCTCCTCCAAATCGGTGTAGTCTTTCTTAAGCGTCTCGTATCTTCTGTCCAATTCGTGATATTGACGGCTGGAAACACTCATTTCACTTTTTAATTTGGCCGCCTCCGCCCGAACCCCTCGATATGGAAACCAGTAACCCAAAAAGCCGAGCAGGGCAAAAACCAAAATCATTCCCAAGCCGAGAGCGACTGTCCAAACCTTTTGTTTCACAAATAAAAAAATGTTATTCATGGGCCGCAAAAGTCGCTTTCTTCAAAAGATCGGAAATGGGTTGAAAATGAGCCGGTTTTTTTTCAGGTTTTACGGCCACAGAAGAATAATCGCGGTATCCTTTAAGTGAAGTGATCTGTGGATCGGGTTCGCCGGTAATCAGACGGGTGCCTTCTACAATATGCGGGGTCAGTAAAACCAAAAGTTCGGTTCTGGATTTATTTTTTGTGACGGACCGAAACAAAAAGCCCATGACAGGAATATCGCCAAGCAGAGGAATGCGCTTATCGGAGTTAATCACGTCGTCTTTACGAAGCCCTGCGATCACGATTGAAGTCTTGTCTTTTACCATGACCGTGGTTTCCGCCTCCGAGGTATCGATGATTGGAATTTTGTTGCCGGAAGGCGTCGTCAGCGTGCTGGTCACGCTTGAAATAGAGGGCTTGATCTTGAGCGTTACGAAACCCTCGTCATTAATCGTGGGGGTCACCGAAAGTTCAATACCGACTTTCACAAACGTCACGTTTTCGGCAATGGTATTGCCGCTCTGGGCCGTGGTGGTGGTGGTGGTCACATAGGCCTGATTTTCACCGACGTGAATTTTAGCTTCTTGATTGTTGACCACCGTAATCCTCGGACTTGACAGGACCTTCGTGGTTCCAATGGTTTTGAGTAAATTGAGCAATACTTCAATATTGTCTTGGCCCAACTGGCCAAAGGTAAGATTTTCGGTGAGTACGTTTTTCGTGCCTGCCGTTGGCCGCGTGGTGGGCGTAATACTGATAAAATCATCCACAAAACTGGTTCCGACTCGCGCCAAGTTGCTGGTGGGATGATTTCCGATAAATGAATTTCGATTCCTATCCCCGTCTCTTAAGAAAGGAATCGGATTCATCTGTTTAAATAGGCCTTCCCACTTGATTTCCGCGGCCAAATTATCGGATAGGGTCACTTTAATGATTTTGGAAACAATTAATACTTCTTTCGTTTTCTGATCCAGCGATTTGATCAATTCAGCAATCGCATTCATGCGTTCCGGAAAGGTCTGGATTACAAGCTGATTGCTTCGTTCATCGGAAACCACACTTCCTACCCCCTTGGCATCCAGCTGCGTCTTCAGCTGCTCTTCCACCTCTTTTACCCTGGCGTACTGTAATTGAAAAACCTTAATCGTCCTTTTCTGTTCCAAAGCGGCAATGGCATCTTCAATTTTAGTCATGCTCTGATCGGTATCAATCACAAGCACCATGCCCGATTCCTGATCCACCAGCATTTTACCGACTTCGCTTTTCAAGGCATCTAAAGCCGAAAAAACGCGTTCCGGGATCGCGTATTTTAATTGAAAAATCTTCACCTTCCGCACATCCGAAAAATTCCGCCCGTAACGCGTCTTGTATTCGCCTTCCGTCATGATGTTGTAAATATCCCCTTGCGTATCATAGGCAAGCGCATTGGATCGCAAAATAATGTCCAGAATATCCCGAATCGGCACATTATTTAAAAGCAAATAAAGCCGGCCGCTCACTGCCTTGCTGAGGGACAAATTAAGCCCGCCCTTCATCGCGAGAAATCTTAGCGCATCTGCCACCTCAATATTCCGCAGATCAAGAGAAACGATTTCATCAAACCCTTTTGGAGCCGTTTCCACCTCGGGTGTTTCGGAGGAAACGGGGGTGAAGCCACCCGGTGCGACTGCTGATGGTTCGTCCTGCGCCTGATCGGCGGGCGGGGCATCTTCGGCACTTACAACCGCCCCGGCCATAAAGAGGAGTAACGTTCCGAAGGAAGCGCTTCGAACTATTTTTTTCAGCTTAAAACCGCTTCGAATCAGCATCTTGTTTCGGCCTCACTTCAATTCAAATTCCTTTCCATCGATCGTCAGAATGACTCTGTCTTTAAAAACAGTAACCACTCTGACGGAGCCATCCAGCGATTGCCCGCGTTTCACGAAAAAAGTGCGCTTCCGCAACGTATCTTCGATCATCGCCTCAGGATTTGCCGACCAGGAAATCCCGACCAAAGAAAAATCTTTTGTGCGGTCATGCTCCGCGGCGGGCTTCGGCGGTTCCGGTACCACATTGGGTTTCGGCGGTTCTACACCGGAAAAAATATTTCTGCTTCCCATCTTTTCCAGATAGTAAGAAATGTTCTTCAGCTCCATACTTTGTTCCAGCTCAGGCGCAGCCCCCTTTTCCGGCTGAAGCATGAGATTGGACGCCTTTTTTAAGTCCAATCCCATCGTCACAATCTGAGCCCCCAGAAACAAAACCAAAAGAACAATCAAAACCCTCAAAATCAAGTTCACTTGGCGGAGACGCAAGGAACTTTTGGTCAGCCGTTTAAACGAAAACCATCCCTTAACCGAAAATGATTTCCAAAAAGCAAACCGCCCCTTGAACGCGGAAAATGACACCCATTTTTTTCCTTCCCGCTTCGTTCCCTCAACCGCCAAAACCTCCTGTTTTGGGTTTTCAATCAGCTTGAGTAATTGTTTTTCTGGAGTAAGCGGCTCGTTCTCTGCCATCCGGTTCTCACATCCTCATCCATGAGGCTCTCCACAATGGTTCGGTCCACGACGAATTTGTTCCTCAAAAGCAATTCCTTAAGCGCCCGGTGACAAAGCATGGTGACCTGCCTGGGATAACCTTCCGTATGATCATAAATCAGATGGAGACCTTCCTCCAAAAATAATTCCATATTGGCCCGATAACCCGCCTGCCGAATGCGGAAAAAAATCATCTCCTTCATTTCACCGTAATCCAGCGCCTCAAGCCGCCCCTTGTAGCTGATCCGGTCAAAAAAATTGGAAATCCCTTTGATTTTTTCCTGAAGTTCCAATTGGCCGAGCAAAACAAGCTGGAGCAATTTAAACTCATTGGTCTCATAATTTAAAATGACCCGCAGAATTTCAAGGGACGAATCATTCAGCTTTTGGGCCTCATCCACAATCAAAATGACCGTTTTCTCTTCCACCGCCGCCTTTTGAAACAAGAAACGTTCCAGCGCCTCGCGCAATTCTCCGACTGTTGGCCGCAAAGCAGTCGTCGTAGACGGCTCCTTTTCACGGACCGGCAAATGAATGCCGAAATTTTTCGAAAACGAAGTAAGAAAGGACGCGGGATCCTCGAAAGAAGGGTCCAAGATCATGTGAAACACGCAATCGTCCCGGTTCTTCAGTTCTTGCATTAATTTACGGGAAAGCGTGGTCTTGCCCGTTCCCACATCTCCCAAAATAACGCTTAAGCCCCGTTTGAGTCTTAACTCGATCAAAATATTGGTGAGCGCTGCTTCATGCGCTTTGGATAAATAAAAAAAGTCCGGATCAGGGCTTGTCGAAAACGGCTCTTTTTGAAATCCCAAAACCTTATAGTAACTCATGGTCCACCATCCCCAACAGCTTTTTGCGAATGAGGCCCAGTGGATAGCCCTCATTCGCCAGTTTTGAAATCTTTCGGTAACGGGTTTCCACAGCCTTTAAGTCATAAATGCGCTTGTTTCCGTTCTTACGGACAATCGGGAAAAATCCCAAATCCGTGTAATAATTAATTTTCGAATAGGGGATATGGAGCTTCTCCCGAATTTCCTTGGCCGTAATCGGATGACAATTTCCGCTTCTGTTGTCCATAGACGCCTCTGAATTTGAGGAATGAGTAAGTATGCTGTAGTTACGGCATTTCAAGTAAATACCTTAAGTTGGGTGCATCCCACTTCATGCAGCTGTCATTCTGAGGCGAAGCGATTGTCATTCTGAACGAAGTGAAGAATCTATGCATAGATCCTTCGCGGAGTTTACCCTGAGATGCTTCGTTTCACTCAGCATGACAAACGAAGGGCTCAGGATGACACGAAAAGCAACTGTATCAAGTGGTATGCACCCCTTAAGTTGGGTTCCCAAAAGAGGTCTTTGTCCCTCTGAAAGCTGCATTTTTAACGTGACAAGCCAGGAGAGGTCACATAAAATAAGATTAAAAATATAAGAAAAATGCCGTTTTTCTTAAAATCATGCATCGTCCGAACCTGTCAAAGAACAAACTATGTTATTAGAAACCGTTCCCAATCAAATTTTTCAGTCTTTCCTGATCATCATGGTCATTGCCGCCATTTTGGCCGTTGTGCTGTCCAATTTAGCGACCAAAAGAGGAAAATTAAAAGAAGGCTTCAAAGGCGCCGGCGAAGAGGGGCTCCCGTTGTCTTTGGCCCAACAGCTGCAAAAACTGCCCTTTCCCTCGCAAGAAAAGGAGGGGGCCACCAAGACCATTGTTCAGCTCTTTGATCAAGAGCTTCAAAAACAGCTGAATATCAAAAGCCAGGAGCTCAGCGAAAAATTCACAAAAGTGATCGAGGAAAAAGACAAAGCGGTACAAGCCGTTGAAGAGCAGTACAAAACCGTCAGCGAAAAATATGAGACAGTCAACAAACATCTCAGAAAACTGGGGTCTGAAAAAAAACAAACCGAAGAAATCGTGAGGTCGATGGCCGAAGGCGTCATCATGGTCAATGACAAGGGTGAAGTGCTTTTGATGAACCCCGCAGCTGAAAAATTGTTGGGCGTCAAAAAGGGCGAAAAGGTCGGGAAATCGATTTTAAGCGACCTTAAAGATGAGCAGCTGGTGACATTGTCTCAGGGAAGTCTCGGAAAGGAAGAAAAAGAGATCGTTCTTGAAAGCAGAAGTGATGCGACCAAAAAAGTGTTAAGAGCCAGTAACGCCATTATTGAAAGCGAAGACGGAAAAACCATGGGATTTGTATCGGTGCTCTCCGATGTTACCAAACAAAAGGAGCTGGATGAGTTAAAAGCCTCTTTTATCGCCAGCATTTCGCACGAATTAAGAACGCCGCTGCACAGCGTGCGCGAATCCTTGAGTCTTCTGCTCGACAAAGTCGGGGGAAGTTTAAATCCTCAGCAGGAAAAATTGCTCACCATTGCTTCCAACAATATTGAGCGCCTTTCCCGCCTGATTAATGACGTGCTGGACCTGTCCAAAATTGAAGCCGGACAGCTCCGCCTGAGAGTCTCCTCCTTCCACATCAATGATTTGATCACCAATACTGCTGACACATTTGACGCCTGGGCCAAAAGCAAACAAGTCGCCATCGAATCAAAACTTCCGGAACCAATCGAAGTGGAAGCGGATCAAGACTGCATCAGTCAGGTGTTGACCAATCTTATCGGCAACGCCCTTAAATTTACCCCTCCCGGCGGAACGATCACGGTCGAAGCCAGAAAAAAAATGAATGCAAGCTCGGAGAAGATTTCCAAATCTTCCCGAGCAGTAGTTGGCGCATCGGCGACAACTGCGGGCTCCCCAACTCATTTGATTGAAATCAGCGTTCGAGATACCGGGCCCGGCATTGCGAAAAAAGATTTTGAGCGCATTTTCGAGCGTTTTGTGCAATTGAATACCCCTCAACTCCAAGGAATCAGCGGTACGGGCTTGGGGCTTGCGATCTCCAAAGAAATCGTTCAGCTGCACGGAGGGCGAATTTGGGTGGAAAGCGAGCAGGGAAAAGGCAGCCGATTTATATTTGAAATTCCGCAGAAAAACGGCCCTGCTCAATCGCAACCGGCCCTATGAAACACATCATCCGACAAAGGACTTCTCACATGCCTAAAAAAATAATGCTTCTCATGATCCCCTGCTTAATATGGGCCGGCGGCGGCTTTGCGGACGAAACCGGTGATTTCATTGCAAAAGGAAATGCGTTTGCGGTGGAAAAAAAATATCAGGAAGCGCTTGGCGAATACGAAAAAGCCGTGAAAGCGGAACCGAAAAACGTCAAAGCCATTTTGCTTGCGGGCCTTACTTATGCCAACTTGGGCCAACTGGATGAGGCCATCTCACACACTCAGAAAGCAGCTGAATTGGATCCATCCTATAGCTCTTTTTACCATTTGGGCATGATGCATGCTGTGGCCAACGATTTTCCCGAAGCGCTTGAAGCTTTTGATCGCGCCTTGGGTCTAAGCCCTGAAAGCTTTATGGCTGAATACCAAAAGGGTCTGGTTTACGCCGCCCGGGAAGATTATGGGCAAGCCATCGAATCCTATACAAAAGCCCTGAAACTGAACCCATATCTTGAGAATGCCCGCATTGCTTTGGCCGGTTCTTACTTGAAACAGGACGACACCGAATCCGCCTTAAATCAAGTGGAAGAACTTCGCAAAATGAAACAAGAAACGCTGGCGAAGGTTTTGGAAAACCGGATTAAAGAAAAAATGGTCTGATGGTTTTTTAGCACCGCACTAGGGAATGAGGGCTCTTGAAATCGTAGCGGCGCCTTTGATCACGGTAGAGCCCTTAGCGGTTGGCTGAAGCGCATACTTCTCGATTTTAAGCAGAAGCTTTGAGTGTTCAATCTCGTAGAAAAATTGAATGAGCTGCTCCATCTGGCCTTCGCATTCCAAATTCATATAATATTTCTTGATCTGCTCCTGCGCTTTCGAGGGCGCGGGTTTCACATAAAGTAAATTCACCGAACTTTGACTCGCAAGCTCCTCGATATGTTTCAGAAGCGCTACCGAGTCTTCCTCTGATGACTTGGTTGTCGCCACATAAGCCGTGTATTGCTTTATTTCCTTCATCATTCGCTCCTTTTGAGCCAGCAAGCGGACGCTTTTTTTAACGCTGGCCTCAAGTGAGCTCCCCTCCTGATGGAGCGAATAAAACGTCTGAACAATCGGCCGCACAATCAGTTGGTCCAAAACAAGCATCCCCACCACACCGGCGGCCGCGGCGAAAATAATTTTCTCCCGCTTGTTCAAGCGGTTGAAAAACGCAGCCAGTTTTGCCAGATTAAAAAATTTCATGCCTTTTCCAGTCCGTCACTCAAATGAAGCGACAATTTCAAAATCCGCAAGTTCTTTTCCCTCTTCCACCCGCCCCGTAATGTGTTTGGTCTGCACATTGCGGAACAAAACGGAGCGCTCCATTTCATCCACCAGCAGAAAAATTGGAGATTTCGAAAATGAAGTGCCTTGAATCGAAAGCTTTCCGTCACCGCTGTATTGAATCGCGCTCAAATACGTCTCGGGAGGCATCATGCTGTGCAGTTCGGCCAGGACTTCAATTGATTTTCCGCGGTTCTGCAAGTGGTTTTTCACGGCTTGCACATGGGCGTACGCCTCTTCAAGCTCCTTGGCTTCTTTTTTGATGGGGTCATAACGATGAGACAGCTGGGCAATGCGCTCCTTTTGAAAATATAAAGTGCTGATTAAATAAACGCAAAGAAGGCCGAGGAGCCCCATGGATAATATTCCGGTCTTGATGATTTCCTTGGACCTTTCCTCAACCGACCGGCTGAGTTTATTTTCTTCAGGCGCTAAATCCGCTTCAAGCTCTCCGAACGAAAGCGCGGGTGCCATCACGTGCAAAAAAGACCAATTCTGGGCTGAATACTGGTCTTTAAGTCCGGCGCGGATTGGGATTCCTTCCAAATCGGATAAGCGTTTCACGGAAAGCTTTAAAGCGTCCAATACCATTTCATCCAAATCCTCAAGTCCGCCTGCCGCGCCTGCCAGAAAAAAAGCGGAAGGATTTTGATCGATATTTTCACCTTGATACGTCTCAAGCGAGCGCTTCAATTCTTCGGCAAAACGGATCAAATACCCCTCTTTGGCCACGGCAAAATGCTGGGCTCCGATGGGAATGCTTCGGACAAAAAGAAGAGCGCCCCGGAACATGACCAGAAAATCAGTGGTGGCCGTATCGATTCGAATCAGGCACACGGGCAATTTTTCATTAATCAAGCTCAGCCGTTTCGACGCATTGCGGGCAATGGCTTCGGGTGCGAACAGGATCTTTTCGATGCGCATATTCAATTTAAGCCCAAGTTCGTAAAATCGTAAAATGGCCGTGCGCGGGACAATAATCAGCAGCACCTTTGTATAAACGCTTTTAAACACCCCCAAATTAAGGAAATCGATAATGATTTCATTGCGCGCGTAAGGCGTGTGCCGGGTGGCCTGAAGACTGACAATTTCCCGAATCTCATCGCTGTCGCGGGAAGGGATTTCAATGTTGCGCGTCACCACCCAGTGAGAGGGCACGACTCCCACCAACTGGGGGTTTTTAAGTTTTAACTCCGCAAGCGAGGCCTGAAGTTTGGCGACGCCGTCCTCTAAAGAAATGCCCTGAAGACTGATGTTGACCAGCTGCGTGATTTCCCGGCCCATGGGAAGGGCCGGAGACGCAACGGCCACTTTCAGTTCCTGCTCTTCCAAATTGACGCTTAAAATGTCCTGTAAAAGAAGCGGTGAAATTTTCTTATGAATCAGAAGCCCTTTTTTGATTCCGGATAAAATTTTCCCGCTCAAAGATTGAAAAGCGTTCGGCGAATTCATGCGGCTTCCTCTTGGGCTGCGGCTTCTTCGGTTTCGATGCTTTTTATTTCCTCAGCGCTCATCCGCCTCGGAATGCCCGCCGACCAAAAAAGAATTTTTCCTTTCCGGTCTACGACCGTATCAATCTCTAACGCCATTTTTTTACCCGGAAGAGCGCCTGCACTGTGAATATGAAACACGCTCGAAAGCACGGAAAGAAGCCCTTTCGCCGCCAAATCATTCAGCACCGCTTGATCCGCGCCGCTCAGCTGTTCCTTGGCAAGCGCTGTCACAATGCTGCCCGGATCCGTAAAGGCCCGATCATCCGCGCTGGGTTCTTCCCGGTCTGTTCCTTTCCGGTACGTAATGATTTTGTCCGCAAGCTGTTCTTCAAGCCCCAAAGCCATCAACGTCTCTTTTGCCGCTGTGTTGATATTGACCGCTTTGGCGCCGTAAATCGTCACTTTTCCTTTCACTTTTTCGAAAATTTCGGGAGTCATTCCCCGCACCAGCAAAAGCTCGGCCAACACCTCAAACGGGCGGTCTTTCGCCCCGTAAGGAATTTTTAAGTCCTCATAGTAGCTGTCCTCTGCGTCGAAATTCGGATCTGAAAGAAATGAGTCGGAATCGCGCCAATCCATAACGCTAAAGGCGATTTCATTTGCCTTATCTTCGTCCAAACCGGCTCCCATCTGTAATACCTTTGAAATCACCCTTGCATCCGCCGAATTTAAATTAATTTTACTTTCTTCATCCCGGGGGCCGTATCTGGTTTTGACGGTCCCGTCCGAATCCAAAACGTCATACGAAACGGTAAAATTTCCATCCGCTGCCGGAGCATGTCGAAACACTTTTGGGTTAGAAGCCCAGTCGGTTAAAGGATCATATCCTCCCGTCGGATCTATTTTTTTAAGTTCGGCAATGGCCTGATCCACTCCGGCTTCGGCAATACCGTGCAGCCAACTCCTCAGGTCAATGCGGTCGGCCAACGTAATACGCTGGCGCACCTGATACCCTGTCGTAATCGCAAACACACTTAAAATCGAAAGGGTCCAAAGCGCCAACACCAGAATGCTTCCGCTCTTACTCGCCCACCGGGATCGCAATGGTTCTTGCAAGATGTTCTCGAGTTTCGCCGTCGTCAAATTCAAGTTCAATTTTCACCGCCATAGGAGATTTGTTTTTCTTTAACACGGGGTCCCAATCGTCACTCCAAAGATACTGGCTATAAGAGCCGTCATAGCCAAAATAATGAAAGCGAAGCGATTCGATATGTTGCAAAACCGGCAGGACAACGCCTTCTTTTTCTTCATGGATTTGACTGGCGTCTTCTTGCCGGCGGCTCAAACTATTTTTGCGGGAATCATAAGAATAAGTCACCCGTCCAATGGCCTGCTCCCCTCCAAGCGCAGCATGAGAGCGAAATTGGGTAGCAAGCGTGAATTGTTCCCCATCACCCGTAAAGGGAATATCGGTATTGAGAAACGAATTTTCGAGCTCCCGCGTCATTTTCTCGAAAAAAACTGACACATCTTCCTCAAAAACCGGGTTGGCAATCCGCTTCATAATCCGCACTCCGCTGGAGAAGCTACCGTAAATCGCCATACTGATCACTGCCGTCAGCGTGACCGCCATCAGCACTTCAATCAACGCAAATCCGTTACGAATGCCAGAGAACACCCCCTCACCCCTGCCTGCCGGCAGGCAGGCTTCCCCTCTCCCCCTGGAAGGGGGAGAGGATATAGGTGAGGGGGTAAAAAAAGTTTTGTTTGACGCTCTATGTTTGAACATGAAATTATCTTTTGATTTTGAGAATGAAGGAATTTCGAATGAGCCGGGAGGTTTGGCTCCCTTCGGGCCATGAGACATTTAAGGTAATTTCATAAAGCGGATTGGAGCCGATCGCATTCGAAGTGCTTTCTTTCGTCGCAAGCGTCCATTGATAGTTTTTCGCTCTGATTGCGACCTGGCCGGAGGTTTCGCCGATGCCCGAAGGATCATCTGAAAGAACGGCTTCTTTGGCCTCCCATAGTTTCTCTTCCGCCCAATTTTGAATGGCCAAGCGGTTCACATATCGGCCGTAGACATTCATATTGATCAGATTGGCCTGAAAGACTGCAACCGTCCCCAAAGTAAGGAGGGCTGCGGCTGCCATCACTTCGATGAGGGTAAATCCGGAGGATCCTTCGACATGCTCAGGATGGTGAGCGAAGTCGAACCATGGGTTTTTAGTGGGTGCATACCACTTGATACAGTTGCTTTTCGTGTCATCCTGAGCGATAGCGAAG
>CAYJWM010000045.1:0-10907 GCA_964373885.1 uncultured bacterium
GCGATTACGCTTAATCTCGCCGGTTCAGCGATTAATTTTGATATTCATGTTAAAAAATGGGAACGCGCGCTCCTGTTTGTTGGAGCGATTATCCTGCTTTTTATTGAAGTCACGATTGCTTTTGAAAAGCACAACGCTTTATTTTTTGCCTTGACGGTCTTAAGCACCGGTTTGGCGCTTCGGTTTTTGGCAAAAAAAGTTATTCCCGTGCCCGCTCCGGTCGAATTACCTGAAGTCAATGTGCTCACTGTTTCCGAAGCCAAAGAGCTTACACCGCTTTACAAAAGTTCCACGTTTGTGGCCTTAAAGACGCTCAATCGGAATTTGCTTGAGGAGGCGGCTTTACGGATCAAGGCACGGGGCGAAAATTCCCTCTATCTCGGGTTTGTGGAAGAAGCTCCTCCGGCTTCTGATCTTTCCGCCGAAATTGAACCATCGGTAGAGTCGATGGAGCTTCTTGCAAACGCACAGCAGGAAATGGAGCATAGAGGGATCACCGCGGTCCCCATTTGGCAATTCGGGCAGGAGCCCGGCAAGCTGATCGCCAACGCGGCGCGTGAATTGGGGGTTGACACCGTGATGATCGGGACCACGAAACGTGGGGCGCTGATCAGTCTTTTTCGCGGAGACGTGCTTCGCACGCTTGCCATGCGGCTTCCAAAAGAATGTCATTTGGTGATCAGCGGGTAAGCCCGCATGGGGAAATAATTCAGAATTTATGCCGCCGGCCGATATATTATTCGCTGAAGATTTAAGGAGAATCTATGGCCATATTTGAACAATTTTCACGGGGCGAAGTATTTGCCCTTTGGGCCGTTTTGGGAACGGCTATCTTGGGCCTGATGTACGCCGGCTTTCTCATGGATCAGGTACTCAGAGAAAACACCGGCACGGTCGAGATGAGAAAAATAGCATGGGCGATCCGGGACGGTTCCAACGCCTATCTCTATCGGCAATTTAAAACCATCGCCTTTCTTATTCTTTTGATCACGGCCGCGCTTTATTTCACCGCCGGCGAAAAACACATCGCTTTCGGCCGCGCCTGCGCTTTTCTGATGGGGTCCGTTTTTTCAGCCACCGTCGGTTTCGCGGGGATGAATCTTGCCGTGCGCGGAAACGTGCGCGTGGCGGCCGCGGCCAATCGGAAAAGTTTCAGCCAGGCGCTGAAAATCGCCTACCGGACCGGGACCATTACCGGCATGCTGACGGATGGACTCGGGCTTTTCGGCGGTACTTTGATTTTCATGATTTACGGCGAAAAAGCGTATGAAGTGCTTCTCGGATTCGGGTTCGGCGGAACGCTGCTGGCTTTGTTCATGCGTGTCGGCGGCGGAATTTTCACAAAGGCCGCGGATGTGGGCGCTGATCTGGTGGGCAAGATCGAAAAGAATATTCCGGAAGACGACCCGCGCAATGCGGCGACGATTGCGGACAATGTGGGCGACAACGTGGGTGATTGCGCCGGCATGGCGGCCGATATTTTTGAGTCTTATGAAGTGACCATCGTTTCCGCCATGATTTTGGGCTGGGCTTCATTCGGCCACAAAGGCGTTATTTTTCCGCTTTTGGTCCGGGCGGTCGGCGTGATCAGCTCAATTATCGGGACCTACGCGGTGCGAACCAAAGAAGAAGTCCGCGATGCGATGAAAGCGATCAATACCGGTTTTGTGCTTTCAGCCATTATTTCAATCATTGGTTTTGCAGTCATCGGATTTTTTTATCTCCGCTTTCCGAATCAAGCGGCTCTACCGTTTTGGGCTGGGCTCGGGATTTCCGGCCTTGATTTGCGTCCGGTATGGACAACCCTTGTCGGAATTGTGCTCGCGATCACGATTAATCGCATCACCGAATATTTTACCGATACCAACAAACCACCGGTTCTGTCCGTTGCCGAATCCTGCCAAACGGGTCACGCCACCAACATCATTACCGGTTTCGCCGTGGGGCTTGAAAGCACGGTATGGGCCATTGTCGTGATTTCCATCGCCATTTTGATTTCGGCCTTTATCTATCAGGGAACGAATCCCACGTTTATCGCCTATGGCGTCGCCATGTGCGGCATCGGAATGCTGACACTCACGGGCAATAATATTTCCATGGATGTGTTCGGGCCCGTGGCGGACAATGCCAACGGCATCGGCGAGATGGCGCATCTTCCGAAAGACGCGCGGCAAATTCTGGCCGATCTGGATGCGGTGGGGAACACGACCAAGGCGATTACGAAGGGAATTGCGATTGCTTCCGCGGTTGTGGCGGCCATATCGCTTTTCAATGCGTACATTACGGACATCAGCAACATTACCAAACAGACGTATGATCAAATCGCGGCCTCGCTTTCCATTTCTTTTCCGACGGTTTTTATCGGGCTTTTGCTCGGCGGCGCTATTCCGTTTCTGTTCAGTTCGCTTACGATCAAGGCCGTGGGCCGCGCCGCATTTTTAATTGTCAAAGAAGTCAGGGAACAATTAAAAGATAAAGCCGTTTGGGAAGGGAAAAAATTACCGGACTATGCGCGCGTGGTGTCCATTTGCACGACCGCCGCTCAAAAGGAATTGATACGTCCGGGCGTGCTTGCGATTTTGGCGCCCTTGGCGGTGGGGTTGCTTTTAAAGAAAGAAGCGCTTGGCGGATTTTTGGCCGGCATGATTCTGGCAGGCCAATTGCTTGCGGTTTTTATGGCCAATGCGGGCGGTGCCTGGGACAATGCGAAAAAATTAATCGAAGACGGACTTTATGGCGGCAAAGGTTCCGAGGCGCACAAGGCGTCCGTGACGGGGGATACGGTCGGCGATCCTTTAAAAGATACGGCAGGGCCGGCCCTTAATCCGCTGATTAAAGTGATGAATATGGTGGCGCTTTTGGCGATTCCGCTCATCGTCCGCTATGAGCACTCAACTGCTTCGCTCTGGATCGGAAGCATTCTCGCCGTCGTTCTTTTAGCGCTGGTCCTGTATTCACCGCGGCCTTCAAAAGAGGAAAGGCAAGAGCAAGAGCGGTTCGAAGCACTCGCCGCCAAACGTTAAGTCTTTGTAGGCCAGGTATTTCTCTCAAGTAAATTCAGCAGCATCCGCACCAAGCACCTCTTCTCCTCGCTGACTCGGATTTATTCCTCCTGCGAGTGATTTCTCTAAATCGCGGGAGCCCTCGGCCGAACCATTGAGGATTCGGCCGCTTCCCCTGCGATTTAGGAGAAACATCGCAAACAGTCGGAAAAATCCGAAATCGCTCGTCGAAGAGTGCTTGCCGCTAGATCAGCCGATCGACAAACTTTCTGTTGCCTTGAAGCGGCGTCGGCGAGCGCGAAGCTTCCAGCTCGAAGCGCAGCGCGAGACGCCGAGTGAGTACGGCTGATTTTTGCTTAGCCCGCTCGGCTAAAAATCAGCCGCACGGAACGTCCGCGAGAGGCAACAGAAAGTTTGTAGAAGTTAAATTTTTGGTTCTTCGAGCGGCAGGTCTACCGCGTTGGGATGATGGTCTGAAATCGGGATCTCGAGCGAAGTATTCATCTCTTCCAAAGTTTCCCCAAAATGAGGCGCGAAACGGTAGGAACCGTCAAGGGCTTCCGGGCTTTTTAGAAACGATTTCACAAACACCCAGTCCAGCCGGTATTTTCCGATCACACCCCACGGGCGCTTCACGCTGAACGTGGTCTTAAATCCCTTGCGGCCCCGCTGATTGGAATTGGAAAGCGTATCACTTTTGCCATTGACCGAGCGGTCGCTATTTCCCCTGAAGTCAAACGCACCGCCATCCTCAAATTTAAAATCCCGAATCCGCTCAAACATGGGCTTCACCGGGTTGGGCGCCACCACCGGTATGTGTTTCGCAAGGGGATCATTAAAATTCTTTGTGACATTTGAAACGCCGCGCGTCGTGTTTAAAGCGAGGGCGTGCGGTGAGACGGCGTTCAGTCCGAGCGTGAGCCATGTCGTCGGATTTTTTGCGGTCCGCTTTACCGTGCGCGTGACAGAGGTGGGACTTAAGTCCGTGGGCGCCGAGTTGAAATCGCCGACGACAATGACCGGATTTTTAATTCCCTTGAGGTAAGAGAAAATTTCCGCCATTTGTTTTTCGCGGCCCTTCGGCAGGCATTTAATTTCGAGATGAATATTAATGATGGTGAGTGTTTTGCCGGGAAGCTCCGGCACTTCAAGGTCGACACGGAAATAAATCCTACCCCCCACTTTCATCTCGCGCGTAAGCTCATTTTTAAAAGCCGTTTTGGTGCCGAAGCGTCTTAGACCTTCGAGAAAGGTGGTTTTTTCTTTTTCACCCGCGTACCAGTCATACGCTTGGTTCTTGAGCTGGAATACTTCCACATGTTTAATCGGGTAACGGCTTAACACGGCGCAGCCGAACGCTCCTTTGTAGCGCGCCGGGTCGACCGCATAATATTCTTCGGCTTCTTTATCTTCCTCTCCGCTTTCAAGCTGGATTTTTTCAAGCCCCAGATAAACGGGGTCAATTTCAAGGTATTCCGTGCCATAGGCATAATTCATATTGAGTGCCTCGGCTAATTTTCGCGCCGCATCCACATAGCCGGAACGTTTTACCCCTATGTCCATTTCTTGAAGCACAATCACATCCGCTGTCGTCAGTTTTTCTCTCTGCCGCATGACCTTGCGATGGCTAGCGGAACCGGGCGCCACTTCACCGGGGTTGATCAAGCGTTCGAAATCGCGGGCGGAGGTGAAAGCAGTCACCGCGTCATCCATCCGAAACGATTTTTCAATATTCCAACTCACAAGCCGGAGCGATGGTCCGAGCAGGGGATGAATCGGACGAATGGGTTTCGCTCCGCGGTAATAGGCCTCATTTGAGATGACAGGTGTCCGCCAGAACCGCTCCAGCTTTTTTTCAAGAGCCCCGTCCGGGTGCGGATTTTTAGAGAGGGTTTTCAGTTCTTCAAAGGTCAGAAATTCCGGTTCTTGATACTTAATGAACGGAGCGTCTAAAAAAGCGAGGAATAAGGGAGCGGTCAACAGAATGAGTACGGTCGTGACGGCAAGCGCACGTTGAGCCATAAATGATAAGGTATCAGATTTAAAATCGTCCGGCAACTCAAACAAATCAGGACCAGCCCCTTTTGCCGGACCTGTCCCTAATAAATGCTTTTCAGCATTCGGCAGGTTGGGGTAATATGATGTGGTCTCGGAGGAGTTATGGCCAAAGAAACCGTCTTGGTTGTGGAAGACGAAAAAAATATTGCGGAGCTTGTAAAATACAACCTGGAGCAGGAAGGGTTTCGCGTTCTTTCGGCCATGAATGGTAATACCGGCCTGGAACAGGCCCGCAAGGAAAAACCCTCGCTGATTGTTCTCGATCTCATGCTTCCCGGGATCGACGGCATCGAAATTTGCAAAATCCTGAAGCAAAATTACAAAACCTCCCACATTCCCATCATCATGCTGACGGCCAAGAGCCAGGAATCGGATAAAATCGTGGGGCTTGAGCTCGGCGCGGACGATTATGTGACAAAACCGTTCAGCCCGCGGGAGCTCGTGGCCCGAACCAAAGCTGTTCTTAGGCGCGTGCGTGAAAAAGCCAAGCGCGAAGTGCTGAAAGCCGGCACGCTTGAGCTCGACACGGCCAAACATGTCGTCACGATCAAAGGAAAGCCCCAGGAACTCACCTCGAAGGAATATGATTTGCTTCATGCCTTGATGGAAGCCGACGGGCGGGTGCTTTCACGCGAGTTCCTGCTTGAGCGCGTGTGGGGCTATGATCAGTCCGTGAATATCGAAACCCGTACGGTGGACATGCACGTCGGACAGCTCCGCAAGAAATTGAAACCCGAAGCCCAGCGCATCGTGACGGTGAAAAATGTGGGGTATCGTTTCGACCATGACTAGTCCTCCTCTTTTTCTAGTTTTCCTAGTTCTGTCGCTTGTGTTCGCCGCCGCGTTTTTCGCGCTTCTTTTTTTCATGATTACTTCCAAAAAATCCACGCTCCATCAAATCCATCGAAAGCTCGCCGAAACCGTACGGCTTTTGGAGGAAAAAGCCCAGGCCGTTAAAACTGAAAAGGCGAAGTTTTCCGCTATTTTGGATCATTTGGCGGAAGGCGTGATTGCCATCAACGGCGAGAAACGGATTTTGATGTTCAATTCAAGCGCTGAGTCTATTTTGGGTGCTTTGAAGGAGGCCGCGCTCGGCAGAAGTTTGATCGAAGCGGTCCGAAATTCGAGAATAGAGGAGCTTGCCCAGCGGGCGATCAAGCACCATCAGATGATTTCCGAGGAAATTGAATTGTCGCATCCGGAGAAAAAAGTGGTCAAAGTAAGCGCCGCCGGCGTTTCTCAATACGAAAGTGAAATACGGGCGCTTTTAATTTTTGATGACAGGACTGAATTCCGCCGGCTGGAGCGTTTGCGGCAGGAATTTGTGGCCAATGTGTCCCATGAGTTGAAAACTCCCCTGACCTCGATCAAAGGGTTTGTCGAAACGCTTTTAGGGGGCGCGCTCCGCGACGCGGCGAAAAGCGAGGGCTTTCTCAAAATGATGGAAGAAGACGCCGACCGGCTCAAACGCTTGATCGACGGACTGCTTGAGCTTTCCAAACTTGAATCAAGGGAGCTTGAGCTTCGCCGTGAGCCCGTGGATTTAAAGAAAGAAATCGACAAGGTCATCGCGGCTTTTGAGCCCCTTTTAAAAGAGAAAAAAATTGCCGTCGAGAATCGGCTTTCCCAAAATGGCCCCGGCCGTGTGTCGGCGGATCGGGACAAGCTAAAACAAGTGCTGGTCAATCTTCTCGACAATGCTGTGAAGTTCAACCGCGAGGGCGGCCGCGTCATTTTTACTGTCCAATCCGAAGGCGGCGAGACGAAAGTATTTGTCGAAGATACGGGGATCGGAATTCCACCGGAAGCTGTCCCTCGCATTTTTGAACGGTTTTTCCGCGTAGATAAAGCCCGTTCAAGGGATTTGGGCGGCACGGGTCTCGGTCTTGCAATCGTGAAGCATATTATCGAAGCGCATGGCGGTGAGGTTTCCTGCCAAAGCAAACCCGGCCAGGGCTCCACCTTTTCCTTTACCCTTCCTAGTTAACCTTACCCACAATTTACATTACTTTTAAGAGAGCTTGACATTCGTTTTGTAGCATTTTCCCGAGCACTTCAATCACCCAAAGGAGCATTCCATGAAAACAAATCGATTCATTGCAAGTGTCTGCGTTTTAACCATTATTTTTTCTCCGACTGTACAAGGGGATATAGACCCGTTGGCGCAGATGCGGGGCATGATTGAGCAATTACAAAAGGCCGTCGGCGAACTGCAAAGCACGGTTAACCAGCAGAATGAAAAAATCCGCCAGCTTGAAAGCCAAAAACCTCAGATTCAAGTCGCAGCTCCGGCTTCAGGTGAAGCCGTTGTTCCAATGAGCGACTCTGAGTTTAATGAGCGATTAGGCACGGCACTCGGCGGGGCCAATAAATGGCTTAACCATTTAAGTTTTAAAGGCGATTTGCGGCTTCGCTGGGAAGCGTTTGAGCAATCGAGCGGAGATCCTGCAGAAACGGATGACCGGAACCGTTTCCGCTATCGTTTGCGTTACGGCTTTGAAAAGAAGTTTAACGAGCAGATGAAAATCGGTTTTGCGATGGCTTCCGGCGAACAAACAGCCGGCACGCAAGTGGACCCTACCTCCACCAATACGACTTTCGACAATCTTTTTAATTTCAAAGATGTTTTCATTGAAAAGGCGTTCGCTATGTACACGCCTGATTTCGCCAAGGTGGGCCCGGTTGAAAAATTTACGATTACGGCCGGAAAATTGGACAACCCGTTTGAGAAAGGTTCCTCCGACATGGTTTGGGACCGCGACGTCAAGCCCGAAGGAATTTATGAAAAGGTAGACGTCAAACTCTATGACACAAGCGACCTTAAAATCAACGGCTATGCCACGGCGGGACAGTTTATTTTGGACGAAGACGGAACCATCGGCGGTGATTCCGAGCTGTATGCCCATCAAGCGGGGGTCAACGCGGTGTTTTACACACCGTTCTTTGACCGGCCGGTTGATTTTCATACCGCAGGTTCCTATTACACATACCGCAATTACGAAGATTTCAGCAATTTCCTTGTAGGAGGCGCCGGCGGCACAAGTCTTGCGCGCGGCAACGCCAATCTTGACGGAAATGCGACCCAGCTTGACGCCAAGGATTTTGAGGTGATCGAGCTTTATAACGAACTCACCGTTTACCCGATGGGAATGCCTATACGCGGTTTTTTTGACATCGCTGGAAATCCTGGCGATCGCTCCGTGTCTACGGGGGGCATCGATGGAGAGAATATGGCGTTTTCGTTTGGCGGGAAACTTGGCGGTACTGTGAAAAAAGGCGATTGGGAATTAAGTTATGCCTATAAGCGCATCGAGGCCAATTCCGTTGTCGGCGCTTTTAATGACAGCGATTTCGGCGCGACAGGGCATGCCGCGAAACGGGGCAGTGTATTCAGAGGCGCTTATGCGCTTACGGACAATATTCAGCTCAACGCGGCGGCCATGTTTGTCAACAACCTGAATGCGGGCACGGTGAGCGGGCTTCGCGATGAAGAACAAAAACGCTTCCAACTGGATGCAGTCTGGAAATTTTAAATGTGGTACCCCTCTTAGATCCTTCGCCCGCCCTTGTCATTCTGAGCGGAGTGATGTCCTCGAAGGTAAACTCCGCGAAGAATCTCTGTTCTTGAGATCCTTTCGCGCCTTCGGCGCTCAGGATCAATTCGCACGATAACTTGCGCGAGCAAGTTATGCGCTCATTGACTTTACGTAGATTTTACATAGCGCAAACTCATTTTTGGTATAGTGAACCCATTCGGGAAGAGAAAAAGGGCTCTTCCCGCGCACAGTCACCTTTCGTTTCCAAAGGGGAGCATTCATGAGACAGTTCAAAGGGATTTTTCCGTTCCTATTTGTTTGCCTCACGGCGTATATGCCTTTTCTATGGAGCGCCCAAAACATTACGATCAAAGGTTCGGACACAATGGTCAATCTGGGGCAGGCATGGGCCGAAAGCTTTATGACGGATCACCCCGACACACTAATTGCCGTCACCGGAGGGGGCTCCGGGACGGGGATTGCCGCTTTAATCAGCAACACCACCAGCGTGGCCCAGTCGTCGCGGAAAATGACGGAAAAAGAATTTGAACAAGCCCGGGCCGCCGGTCATGAAATTAAGGAAATTCCGGTGGCCATCGACGCGCTTGTTGTGGTGGTGCATCCGTCGAACCCCGTCAAAGAACTTACAATCGATCAGCTCTCCGATATTTTCTCCGCCAAAATCACCAATTGGAAAGAAGTGGGCGGGATCGATAAAGCCATTCTCGCGCTTTCCCGTGAGCGCAATTCAGGGACCCATGTGTTTTTTCTTGAGGAAGTGGTCCGGCGTGGTAATCCGAAAGGGCCGGAAGAATTTGAGCCAAGCGTTTTAATGATGTCATCTTCCCAAGCCATTGTTCAGGAAGTAAGCGATAATGCAGCAGCCATCAGTTATTTTGGGCATGGTTATTTGACGCCGACCATGCGTTCGGTCGCGATTGCCAAGAAGGCGGGAGATCCTTTTGTTTCTCCGAGCGTCGAAGCCGCGCTTGACGGAAGTTACGCGCTCGCAAGGCCCCTTTATTTTTATATTCCCAAAAGCCAGGAAGAGCATTTAAAAGAATTCATCTCTTTTGTCCTAAGTGAAAAAGGCCAGGCCGTTGTTTCGGAAATGGGATTTATCCCGTATAAAAAAATTCCCGCCGCCCCCACGTGAGACGCTATTACGAACTGGTCATTGAAGGCCTGATTTTCTTAAGCGCCGTCGCTTCCATTGTTTTTGTTCTCCTCATTTTTATTTTTCTTCTCAAAGAAGGGCTGATGCTTTTTCAGACCGCAGGCCTTTTTGATTTTCTTTTGGGAAAGCGCTGGTATCCGATTTCAGAGCCCCCCAGCTTCGGAATCTTATCCCTCATTCTCGGCTCCCTTTGGGTGACTTTGGGCGCCGCCCTTATTTCCGTTCCGCTTGGAATCGCCGCCGCTATTTTCATCGGAGAAATCGCAAGCGGCTGGCTGCGTGAAGTATTGAAGGGAGGCGTTGAATTGCTCGCTGCGATCCCGAGCATTGTGCTCGGTTTTATCGGGCTCGTCACGCTTGTCCCGTTTGTGAAACAAATCTTCGGTTTGCCGACGGGCCTGACGGCGCTTTCGGGTTCGATCATGCTCGCGTTTATGGCCATGCCGACTATTGTGAGCATTATCGAAGACGCCTTGAACGCGGTGCCCAAAAGTTATCGCGAGGGCTCCATCGCCATGGGAGCCACCAAATGGCAGACCATTTACCGGATCGTTTTACCGAGCGCGTCTTCCGGGATTATCGCGGCCGTGATGCTTGGCGTCGGACGCGTAATCGGTGAAACCATGGCGGTCATGATGATTACGGGAAACGCGGCCCGAATCCCGACCAGCTTGTTTCAGCCGGTGCGGACCATGACGGCCACCATTGCGGCTGAAATGGGAGAAACCGTGCAGGGAAGCGACCATTATTTTTCACTGTTTGCGATCGGAATCGTTTTGTTTGCCATTACATTCGTGATTAATCTTTTCGCCGACATGTTTCTTCATCGGAAGCCGGCGCGCCAAAGGCCGGGCCGATGAATCCGCGTGTAACGGAAAAAATCATTTTCGTTTTATTGTTTCTTGCCACAGCGATCGTGATTACTCCCGTCATTTTGGTGGTTTCCATCATCGTGGCGCGCGGCGCGGGAATTTTAAGCTGGGAATTTTTAACCGCCATGCCCCGCATGGGCATGCGGGCCGGCGGAATATTTCCGGCTATCGTTGGTTCCACCTATCTGGTGGTGGGGGCGCTTCTTTTTTCACTGCCTGTCGGTATTTTCGCCGCGATTTATTTATCGGAATATTCCAAGCG
>CAYJWM010000045.1:11007-12894 GCA_964373885.1 uncultured bacterium
CATGCCGTGCTTCCGCACGCCCTTCCCGGAATATTGACGGGGGCTATTTTAAGCGTCAGCCGGGCGGGGGGGGAAACGGCGCCGATTCTATTTACGGTGGCGGCGTTTTATCTGCCGCGGCTTCCACAATCTATTCTCGATCAAGCCATGGCGCTTCCGTATCACCTGTATGTTTTATCCACCCAGGTCCCAAACGTAAAAATCGAGCTGCAGTACGGCACAGCGCTTGTATTGGTCGGACTTATTGTGGTGACTAATTTGGTATCGATGGTGATTCGTTCTTATTTTCGGGGGAAAAAGCAGTGGTAATATCAACCGATAAAGTTCAGGTTAAAAATTTTTCTGTTTCTTATAATGCCGCGCCGGCTTTGCGGGACGTTAATCTATCGATACGTGCCAATGAAATCTTGGGAGTGATCGGGCCCGCCAACAGCGGGAAAACCACTTTTTTAAGGACACTCAACCGTCTAAACGATTTAAATCCTCATTATGAAATAAAGGGCGAGGTGTTGATCGACCAAAAAAATATTTATCGGGAATGGGATCTCTTTGAGCTTCGGAAAAAAGTGGGGATGGTATTTGCGCTGCCGACCCCGCTTCCGGTTTCCATTTTTGAAAATCTGGCTTATGGGCCGAGGCGGCATGGCATTCGAGCCCGCAACCGCCTCGAGGAAATTGTGGAGCGTAGTTTGAAACAGGCGTTTCTGTGGGAGGAGGTCAAAGACCGTTTGAGTGAGCTTGCGCTCAAACTTTCAGGAGGCCAGCAGCAGCGGCTTTGCATCGCGCGTACGCTAGCCGTAGAACCCGACATTATTCTTTTCGATGAGCCCTGCTCGGGCTTGGATCCTATTTCAACGGCAAAAATCGAAGAGGCCATGTTTGAACTCAAGAAACGTTACACCTTAATTCTCGTGACCAACAATACAAAGCAAGCGGCCCGCACAAGCGATCGGGTAGCATTTTTTTTGATGGGGGAACTTGTGGAACTGGACGAGGCCCATAAAATTTTTACGGTTCCACGTGATAAACGGACGGAAGATTATATTTCGGGACGCTATGGTTGACACCCAAATACAAATAGACCACCTTAATCTTTTTTACGGGTCATTTCAGGCGCTTTATGACGTGACATTTTCCATTCCAAAGCAAAAGATCACCGCGATTATCGGGCCTTCCGGCTGCGGGAAGTCCACCTTGCTTCGCTGTTTGAACCGGATGAATGACCTGATACGCGGCGTGCGCGTAGACGGCCGAGTCTTAATCGACGGACGGAATATTTTTGATCCTTCAGTCGACTTGGTCGAGCTTCGAAAAAAAGTGGGCATGGTATTCCAGCGGCCGAACCCTTTTCCGATTTCCGTTTTCGACAATGTCGCCTACGGCCCCTCCATTCACGGGCTTCTTTCAAAACGTGAATTGCCGGCGCGCGTAGAGCAGGCCCTTCGTTCCGTGGGTTTATGGGACGGCTTAAAGGACCGTTTGTCGGAATCAGCGCTCACGCTTTCCCAGGAACAGCAGCAGCGTTTATGCATCGCGCGCCTTGTGGCGGTGGAGCCCGACATTTTACTTATGGACGAGCCCTGCTCGGCGCTGGACCCCATCGCGACAGAGCATATCGAAGAATTGATGCGCGAGCTTGCCGAGCGCTACACCATTGTGATCGTCACCCATAATATGCAGCAGGCGGCGCGCGTAAGTGATTATACAGCTTACTTTTATCTTGGGAAGCTAATCGAGTTTGGCCGAACCCATTTTGTGTTTACACGGCCCGAGCGGCGCGAGACGGAAGATTATATCACCGGGCGATTTGGCTAAAGAAAACATCTCCTCCGCCGGGTGCATACCACTTGATACAGTTGCTTTTCGTGTCATCCTGAGCCCTTCGTT
>CAYJWM010000046.1:0-12790 GCA_964373885.1 uncultured bacterium
TGCGGCGATCAGGTGATTGTCATTAATGCGAAGGGGATCCGTGTTACCGGCCGGAAGGAAACGGAAAAAATCTATCAGCATTATACCGGTTATCCGGGCGGCAGACGGACGGCGACTTTGGAAGAGGTAAGAGCCAAAAAACCGGAGATGATTATCACCGAAGCGGTCCGGAAAATGCTTCCCAAAAACCGCCTGCGAGCGAAAATGTTGAAGCGGTTGCGCGTTTATGCGGATGCCAAACATCCCCATGCGGCACAGAAGCCGATTGTGGTCAGCGAAAAAGGACATTCATGAGCTCGGAAAAAACCAATATTTATTACGCGACGGGGCGCCGGAAAAACGCGATTGCACGGGTGCGGCTTGAGGACGGCGGCAAAGAAATGCTGGTGAATGAGAAAAAGCTTGAGATTTATTTCCCGCATGAAACGCTTCGCATGATTATTGAGCAGCCGTTTGAGGCCGCTCATTTGGGCGGACGTTTCGGAATGAAGGTGGATGTTCAGGGCGGCGGTCTTACCGGGCAGGCCGGAGCGGTTCGGCTCGGCATTTCCCGCGCCTTGATTGTGTTTGATCCCAATCTCCGGCAGATGCTTCGCAAAAGCGGTCTCTTGACCCGTGATCCCCGGAAAAAAGAGCGTAAAAAATACGGACGCAAAGGCGCCCGCCGGAGTTTCCAATATACGAAGCGCTGATCTTATTTTGCGGACGTTATGCTGAAGAGCGGTCGTGTCTGGTGCTGGGTGGCTTTGATGTTGTTTGTGCTCCAATTATTCGGATGCGCCGCTTTTCTTGAGGATTATACCTACAGCCCCATCGGGACCGGTCAGCAAAACTCCTATTGATTTTCTAATTAGAATGGAACATAACCGCAGGTTTGTTGCGGCGAGCCATTAATGTTAACTGGAAACGTTGTTTCAAAGGGAAGCCCGACGCCGGAGCCGCATCCGCAAAACGAATCGCAAAAGAAGCGGTTTTTTTTACGCACGGCCACGGCGGCCGCGCTGCTCTTCCTCCTTATCTTTTTGTTCAGCATTACTTATCTTCTCCGCCCCGCAGTTTTAGAGCCGTTTGTCAAAAAGACCATTCAAGAGCGTTCCGGCCTCACGCCTTCCTATCAAAAATTTCATTTGTCTTTGCTTCCGTTTCCAACTTTACGTTTGGATTCTTTCGAGATCACTGATCCAAAGGCGGGAAGGGGAGCGGCGCCCTTTTTGCGGTCCGAACGGGCCAGTTTTCGGATCGCGCTCATGCCGCTTTTGGCCGGTAAAACCGCGCTGGCCCATGTTCATTTGAAAAATGCCGACGTTCGTTATTCTTTTCCTTATGATAAGGGACGAAAGACGAAAGAATCGGTTTTGAACGGAGTTTCTCTTGACCTCTGGAACGTTCGGACCGATCAGCCGATTCATTTTAAGTTGCGCGGAAGGTTTTTGAGCGATGCCGAGAACATCGTTATCAGCGGAAACATTCAAACCGATTTTACGCGGTTCGATCCGGAACGATCGGTTTTTGAAGTGAAAGCGTCTCTTGGGCCGGTGGATTTGGCCAAACTGAACGAATGGTGGAGAGTTTTTCCATTTGATATTCAAAAAGGCGATCTCGCTTTTTCTGGAGAAGTCAAAAAATCGTCCGATTCTTCTCTGCTTCATGTATCGGGCCGTGTCCAAATCGACGATTTCCAATACAAGCTTGGCAGCCAGACAAGCACGAGCGCAAGCGGAAATTACGAGGCGAAATTTCAAGCGGCATTTCATTTGGGGGATGGTTCCATCGTTTTACAGGAGGGACTTTTGAGTGCTCCTTTCGGCGGACCATTTCAGATGAACGGCAAAGGAAATGTGCGCGACGGATCGATCGAAGAGTTTTATATCCAGTCAAAATCGCTGCGCCTCGAAGCGCTTCCTCAATATGTGCTCACGCTCGAGGAAGTGATGCCGACCAATTCGGGCTTTTCGGGCCAAAGCCGTTTGGATTTTTTTGCGAAAGGGAATATCGGTTTGCTTACCTTAAACGGGCGTATTGATTTCAGCGATACGACTCTGACTTATTCCAAGTATTTTTCCAAGCCCTCGGGCGTCCCTCTGGTCGTCAAAGGCGAACTTCATCTTGCCGGTGGACGGGGGCTCCGCGGGGATTTTTCCACGAGTTTTGAACAGGCAAATTTGAAGGGTTCCATTGTGGGAATTGACTTGGCGACGGGTGACGGTGAAGTGACAATTCTGACCAATAAATTTCCGATCAGCGGGTGGGAAAAATATTTGATTCCCCTCAAACCATTTTCCCTTTCCGGTTCCGTTAAGATATTGACGAGCATGAAGGGCAATTTGCGGAAAATCGAAGAGGCCCAGTTGATGCATCACATTACCTTCGATGAGATTGAGGCCAAAGCGGCCAGTGGAGCAATGATTTCCAACCTAAGCGGTCTGGTGGACGTAGGGCCGCTGGACTCCGAATTAAAGGATTTCCGTTTTCAAATAGGCAAATCCGCTTTTAACACGGAAGGCAAAATGTTCATGAGCCCGAATGTCCGCTGGTTGATGCGGTTTCGAACTGCCGAGCTTGATTTGGCTGATTTTTTGGCGGAGTTTCGCAAAGTATCGGATGCGCTTCAGGACACTGCGCCATTGGATTGGAGCACACTTGAGCCGTTGATTTTCAAATGGGTTCCCGGCAATGCGGTGTTGCAGCATGTGTCCGGCGAATTGGCCTACGGGGAACAGCAGGTGATTTTACCAGGGCTTGCGTTTCAAGCGTATAACGGAGCTGTTTCCATTCGCGGAAAGCATGATTTCTCGAAAAAAGTTCCCGAGTCTTTTCTTCAACTGGATGTGCAAAGTGTAAACCTCGCCAAAGTGGGCCGCGCACACGAAAAGCCATTGATGGACGGTACCCTTTTTCTTACCGGCAGATTGGACGGCAAGGGGTCTTTAGATGAGAAGTGGCCTGAGCGTTTGACGGGGGCAGGTTCTTTTTCCATCACAAACGGCGAGTTTCATCAGGTCGATCTTTTGGCAGGCCTTGCGAAAATCGCGGGACTTGCCAAGCTCGGGTCTTTTCAATCGGGCGCCGCGCGTTTTCACGATGTGCGCGGCGAATGGAGCGTGAAGAATCAAAAATTGCAGACGGATGAGCTGATGTTGATTTCAGACGATTTTCAAATCGAGGGAGCCGGCGATTTGGGCTTTGACGGAAGTTTAAATTACCGCCTTTCCGTTTACTTGATGCCGTCTTTGGCCCGGAAAATCATTCCACGCTTTGACGAAGAAGCGCGCCTCGGACCCATTCCGCTTTTAATTGTAGGGAACGTGGAGCGCCCTTCCGTGCGTCCGGACCCCATGCTGATCGAAACATTTGCGGGGAATCTCATCCGGCAGCAATTTTCAAAAATCTCAAGCCGCGTCCTCTCACCTTTGGACAAGGGCTGGGCCCCTTCTTCCAAAGAAGAGGCGGATTCGGAGGCGGGCGGTGAGGAGCTAAATACCCGCGATCAATTAATGCAAAGCGGATTTAAAATGCTGGAACATTTTTTGTCATCAAAAGAGGAGCCGCAGGCAGGCAAATCTTAACCAGCTCATTTTTTCTTGGCTTTTTTATTTTTTTCGAGCCGCTTCAATAATTTTCCGGCCGCTTCGGTTTCGGCTTCCTGTTTGGTTTCTCCTTCTCCTTTCGTTTTCATTTTTCCGTGAATGCTCACCCAAACCGTGAACCGGTCTTTCTTTTCCTGCCGGCTTGCGTAGGCGGGGAGAATATGCCATTTTTTTTGCACATGCTCTTGCAGGGCGCTTTTGGGGTTTGAATCGACTTGGAGCAGTTTTTTTTCATTGAGGTAGGGTGTGAAATAGCGCAGCAGGAATCGGTGCGCGCGGTTGTAACCGCCGTCCAAATAAATGGCGCCGAGCAGCGACTCAAATGAGTCCGCCAGTATTTTTTCCTGTACCCGCGCCGGCTGCTCTGCGATCGCGAGCCCCAAGGTCAAAAATGATTTGAGGCGTATCGAGCGCGCGATCTTGGCTAATAGTTTCCGCGATACCAGAATCGAGCGGAGCCGGCTCAAAAACCCTTCGTTTGCCTCCGGGAAGGTTTCATATAGCTTTGCCGCGATGAAAAAATTAAGGACGGAATCCCCCAGGAACTCAAACCGCTGAAAATCAGCGTTGGGAAGGCTTTGTGAGACGGAAGGGTGTATCAAGGACGACTGAAGCAAGGCCTTATTTCGGAAGACATGCCCGATGGCCCGATTTAAGCGGCTTTTGGAGCGTTTATCCATAAGTTTCTTTGGAAAATAATATCATAACCTATTCATTTGACAATGGATAAGTATTTTTATACAATAACACTTCAACCTTTTTTCCCTTTCAAGGGGCGAGGTGTCGCTTTACTCTTTATTTTCTAAACACGAAATGTGTTTAGAATTTTTTTATTTTTAGGAGTTCTGAGGAGATTTATGCTGAATTGTTCCGTTATCGGAGCTACCAGTTTTACCGGAAATGAGCTGATCCGTATCCTGGCCAGGCACCCGAGGGCCCGGATTGCCGCTTTGACCACGCGGTCGGAGGAGAAAATTTATGCCCGCGATTTGGTGCCGGCGCTCGGCAAAGCAAGCGAGCTTGTGATTGAGCGGTATGAGTTCAAAAAAGTGGCTCAAAAATCCGATGTGGTATTTTTGACCCTGCCGCATACCGAAGCCGCGAAGACAGCAGCCGATTTTTATGAGCATGGAAAAGTGGTGATTGATCTGTCGGCTGACTTTCGGTTGAAGCAGGAGAAGCTGTACAAGGAATGGTACGGCGGGTCCCATCCGAGAAAAAGTTTGCTTCGAAGGGCCGTGTACGGTCTTCCGGAAGTGTATCGGGCAAAAATCCGCACCGCCAATTTGATCGCGAATCCGGGCTGTTATCCCACAGGGGCGATTTTGGGGCTTGCTCCTCTTTTAAAGAATCGTTTGATTTCAAAAGATCAAATCGTGATTGATTCAAAGTCCGGTGTAAGCGGGGCGGGGAAAAAGCTTTCCCAAGCTACTCAATTTTGCGAAGTAAATGAAAATTTCGGCGCCTACAAGGTAAACCGGCATCAACATATGCCGGAAATGGAGCAGGTGCTTTCGGATATGGCGGGAGAGTCGATAGACCTCACATTCGTGCCCCATCTTTTGCCGCTAACGCGTGGAATTCTTTCCACCATTTACGTGCAGAAGAAAAAAGGCGTGAAGAAGGAAAAAATCGCGAGGGTCTTCCAGGCGTTTGCTGATTCCGAACCCTTTGTGACATTTTTGGGACTCGATCGATTCCCTTTGTTAAAAGACGTGCAGGGCACGAATTTTTGCCGTATCGGCGTTGCGGTGGATCAAAAGTCAGATCAAGTGATCGTGATTACGGCCGTTGACAATTTGGTGAAAGGGGCCAGCGGGCAGGCGGTTCAAAACATGAACATCCGGTTTGGATTTCCTGAAGACGCGGGTTTGCTCGGATAGGGCTTATGACGTTTAAAGTTCTTTCAAACGGAAGTGTGACCAGCCCGGCCGGTTTTTTGGCTTCCGGCATGCGCGCGGGGATTAAGAAAAGTTTTCGGAAATTTGACGTTTCCCTGATTTGTTCGGAAGTTCCGGCCGTAAGCGCGGGCACGTTTACGACCAATCGAGTAAAGGCATGGCCGCTTCATCATGATTTACGGGTGATGAACAACCGTTTTCACCGTGTGATTTTGGCCAATAGCGGAAACGCAAATTGTTCCAACGGCAGAAGCGGCGAGCGGGCGGTGAAGATCTCGCTGGATTTGATTTCGCGGAAATTGAAAATTCCGAAGCGGCAGATTTTTCTGGCTTCAACGGGAATTATCGGGAAACCCTTTCCGATCGAAAAGTTCAAGGCGGCTGTTCCTCAGCTGATCGAAAAATTATCGCTTGAGGGAGGACATGACGCCGCGCGGGGCATTTTGACCACGGACACGCACGCGAAAGAAATCGCGGTGCGTTTTACGGTCAGCGGGAAATCCGTGACGATAGCGGCCATGGGTAAGGGTGCCGGTATGGTTTATCCCAAAATGAACGCATCAGGGCAGAACAGCCGGCATGCGACCATGCTTTGTTTTATTACGACGGATGCAGCTATTTCGAAATCGCTTTTGCAAAAGGCGGTTTCGTTCGCGACAGAGAGGACATTTAACAAGCTTGTCATCGACAATGACCAAAGCACCAATGACATGGTGCTGGCTTTGGCCAATGGGCTTGCGCAAAATCGAAGCATTTCGTCCGAAGACTCCAGATTTAAGTTATTTCAGGATGCCTTGGTTTATGTGTGTACGTGGATGGCCAAAAGTTTCGCGCGGGACGGCGAAGGCGTCACCCATGTGTGCGAGATTACGGTAAAAGGGGCACGGACCGCAGAAGAGGCCCAAAGCGTTTGCGATCGGATTGCAACGTCCATGCTTTTTAAGACCATGCTGGCCGGGAGCGATCCGAATTGGGGCCGCGTGATGGCTTGTATCGGTGCGAGCGGCGCCGATTTTTCTCAAGAATTGGACATTGCTTTTGACGGCGTGCCCATTTTGAAAAACGGGCGCGAAGTGGGCCGGAACAAGACGGAACTGAGAAATATTCTCAAGAAAAAGGAATTTTCACTTGAGATTGATTTAAAGCGTGGCCGGTTTCGCGATCGGTACTGGACGACCGATCTCACGAAATTTTACGTGTGGATTAATTCGACTTATTCGACATAAAAAATGTTTTGTTTCGCTTCCCTGTGCGCGGCCGTCTACGACGACTGCTTCGCGGCAATTTTATGGCGGCGGCATAGCAAAAATCGCCGTGCTCGGCCCGTCGCCGAAAAAATTCCGTCCGCAATTTTTTCGCGCCGAAGGCGCTTCGCAAAACATTTTTTATGGGAATTAGTTTAGGAAGTAGAGCTAGATTGAAAGAGGAATCAATGATTGAGCAATTGGTTGAGAAAGCGAACATATTGATTGAGGCGCTTCCCTACATCAAGCGCTTCCGCGGCAAGGAGATTTTGATCAAGTACGGCGGTGCGGCGATGCTGGATCCGGAGGTCCGCGAGAATGTGCTACACGATCTTGTGTTCATGAATTTTGTGGGGATTCGTCCCATTTTAATTCATGGGGGCGGCCCGCGCATTACGGAAAATTTGAAAAAAGCGGGCGTGGAGACCAAATTTGTCAACGGGCTCAGGGTGACCGACAAAGCCACGATCAAAGTGGTGGTCGAGACGCTTCGCCAGCTCAATCAGAAAATGGTCCAGGACCTCGTCCGCTTCGGGGCCGAGGCGGCCGGCCTTTCCGGCCACGACGCCAAGATTTTGAGCGTGAAAAAACATGTGGAAAACGGGGACGTCGGTTTTGTGGGCGATGTGGTTTCGGTCAATAAGCGCCCCATTCGGAAACTGACCGAAAAAAACGTTATTCCCGTCATTTATCCGGTGGGAATTGACAAAACGGGCGAGACCTACAACGTGAATGCCGATGAGGCGGCCGCACATATCGCGGCAGCCATGAACGTCCAAAAAATTATGGTGCTGACCAATGTAAGGGGCATTTTGAGGGCTCAAAATGATCCTGACACGTTAATATCATCTTTGCGCATCAGCCAAGCGGATCAATTGATCCGAGACGGCGTGATTAGCGGCGGCATGATTCCAAAGGTAAATGCGTGTATGGACGCGCTCCGCGGCCGCGTCCCGAAGGCGCATATTATTGACGGGCGGATCAAACATTCGCTCCTGCTTGAGGTTTTTACGGACCGCGGTATCGGTACCGAAATTATCCTGTAAGTTCGGGATAATAGGTGAATCCATGAATACCCAGGAAGTCCAAACACTTTACGACGAATTTGTTCTCCCGACCTACACCCGTGTCCCGCTTTGCCTCGTCAAGGGAAAGGGTTCCAAGGTTTGGGATATTGAGGGACGGGAATATCTCGATTTTTTTCCGGGATGGGCCGTCTCCGGCCTCGGGCATTGCCACCCGTCCGTCGTGAATGCGATTAAAAACCAGGCGAGAAAATTGCTTCATGTGCCCAATAATTTTTACGGGCTCAAGCAAGCCCAGCTGGCCCGCGTCATTTCGTCGAAATCATTTCCGGCCAGGGTTTTTTTCTGCAACAGCGGGGCGGAAGCGATGGAATCGGCCATTAAATTTGTGCGGAAATTCGGATCCAAATCCGGGCGCTACGAAATCATCACCATGGTGAATTCGTTTCACGGGCGGACGCTGGCGGCCTTGACGGCCACGGGGCAGGAAAAACATCACGAAGGTTTTGAACCACTGCCTGAGGGGTTCAAGCATGTTCCGTTTAATGATTTCGAAGCCCTGAAAAGTGCCGTGGGGCCCAAAACAATGGCGGTGGCGCTTGAGCTGATCCAAGGTGAAGGCGGAATTAATGTGGTACGGCAGGATTATCTTGAGAAAGTACGCGACTTGTGCAAGCAAAAGGGTTTGCTTCTCATTTTTGACGAAGTCCAGACCGGCATGGGCCGCACCGGAAAATGGTTTGCTTATCAGCATTACGGAATTGAGCCCGATCTGATGACGCTGGCCAAGTCGCTTGGCGGCGGTGTTCCGATTGGGGCGCTTGTCGTGAATCAGAGAATCACCGAAGAAGTGCTTGTGCCCGGTACTCATGCGTCCACATACGGCGGTAATCCGCTGGTGAGCGCGGCGGCTCTGGCTGTCTTCAAAGCGATTGAGGAAGAAAATCTTCTAAAAAACGCCGAGCAAATGGGTGCCTACTTGAGGGAGCAATTGATGGAGCTTCAAAAAAAGTTTTCCGTGATTAAAGAGATACACGGCATCGGACTCATGCTCGGCCTTGAGCTCGCGAGGCCCGGAGCCGATTTGGTGGCGCTGGTGCGTTCGCAAGGGCTTTTGATCAATTGCACCCAAGAACGTGTGCTTAGGATTATGCCGGCGATGACGGTGACGAAGCGATTGATTGACCGGGCGGTCCGGATTTTGGACAAAGCATTCGGCGAATGGAGCGGCGCGTGAAAAATTTGATCAGCGCTTTTGATTTTGACGGGGCCCAAGTCCAGGCCATTTTTGATCTGGCGAGACGCGTGAAAACCAATCCGTCCGCCTATCGCGATCTTTTTGCCGGAAAAATAATGGGGCTTATTTTTGAGAAACCGTCCACGCGGACTTGGGTTTCGTTTGACGCGGGTTTTTCAGCCATGGGGGGACACTCCATTTATTTGGGTCCAAATGACATTGAGCTCGGCGTGCGGGAAGAAGTGCGGGATGTGGCCCGCACGCTCGAACGTTACATGGATGTGGTGGTGTTGCGGACGTATGAACATGAGGTCATTCGCGAGTTTGCTTCTTATTTTAAAAAACCCGTAATCAACGGACTCAGCAATTTGGAGCATCCCGCTCAGGCGCTTACCGATTTTTTCACCCTGCGGGAAAAATGGGGAGAATTGAAGAGCAGAAAAATCGCTTTTGTGGGAGATGGAAACAATGTGTTGCATTCGCTCATGGTCATAGCCGCCAAGCTTGGGCTTCATTTTGTGTTTGCGACGCCCAAAGAATGTGCGCCCAAGAAAACGGTTTTGTCGCGCGCGATGAAGGAAGCAAAGAAAACAAAGGCAAAACTGGTTTGGACGCGAACACCGGCGGAAGCGGTCAAAGGGGCGGATGCCGTCTATACCGATGTGTGGCTGAGTATGGGGGAAGAAGGGGAGGAAAGAAAGCGAAAATATTTCAAGGGTTTTCAGGTGAACCGGGCCCTTTTAGCGAAAGCCAAGAAAAACGCTTATTTCATGCATTGTCTTCCGGCCCATCGCGGGGAGGAAGTGACGAATGATGTTTTGGAAGGAAAACAGTCCATTGTGTTCGATCAGGCGGAAAACCGGCTTCACGTGCAAAAGGCCGTTTTGATTTATCTTTTGGGCACGAATTGTCATCCCCGAATGTGACAATGTAATATGTTGTCATTCCCGAATGTCTTAATCGGGAATCCAAGAGCATGGGTCCCCGACAACCCCACAAGGGGGCTGCTTCGCTGAAGATTTCGGGGACGACAAAAAGCGTCGATTGCGGGAATGACATGGTGGAGGATTTATATGAAAAACAAGATTAAAAAAGTTGTGCTGGCTTATTCGGGCGGACTTGATACTTCCTGCGCCGTCCGGTGGATTCAGGACCATTACGGCGCCCAAGTGATTTGTTTCTCCGCGTTCCTGGGCGAAGTTTCTGATCCGAAAGAACTTCGTAAGCGCGCTTTCTCGGCCGGCGCCTCGAAAATTTATATCGAGGATTTAAAAGCTGAATTTGCGCGGGATTTTTTAATGCCTGCGCTTTGGGCCCGGGCATGCTATGAGGGAAAATATTTTCTCGCGACCGCGCTCGGAAGACCTTTGATCGCGAAGCATCTCGTGAAAATTGCGGCCAGGGAAAAGGCCGATTGCGTGGCACACGGCTCGACCGGAAAAGGAAACGATCAGGTACGGATTGAACTTGGGGTGCGGACGCTCAACCCAAAACTGAACGTCATCGCTCCTTTGCGGGAATGGTCGTTTCGATCGCGGGAAGAGGAAATTGATTATGCCAAAAAGCATAGCATTCGGATTTCAGCGACGAAAAAAAGCCCATATTCAATTGACAAAAATATTTGGGGTGCCGCCATTGAAGCGGGGATTTTGGAGGACCCGTGGCGGGAGCCGCCTGAAAATGCTTATGCCCTGACGCGCTCGCCGGCGAAAACTCCGGCGAAACCGCTTTATGTCACGATTGCATTTAAAAAGGGCATTCCCGTGGCGTTAAACGGAAAGCCGATGACGACCGTGGCTCTCATAGAGCGCTTGAATATTCTGGGGGGCCGATACGGTGTCGGCCGGACGGACCAAATTGAAAACCGCCTGGTCGGAATCAAGTCGCGCGAAATTTATGAAGCGCCTGCGGCCGCGATTTTGCATTCGGCCCATGAAGAACTTGAAGCACTCGTTTTAGACCGCGGCCTTACTCATTATAAACGGGTGCTCTCCGAAAAATATTCGGACCTTGTCTATGAAGGGCTTTGGTTTACGCCCTTAAGACGGGCGCTGGATCAGTTTTTTGCCTCGTATCAAGACCGAGTGACGGGGCTTGTGCGGGTGAAGCTGGACCGGGGGAATGCGACCGTGGTCGGAAGAAAATCGCCTTATTCGCTTTATTCCGAACGGCTCGCGACCTACTCGGCAAAAGATGAATTTGACCGGACGGCGGCTGAGGGCTTTATGAAAATTTGGGGCCTTCCTTACGAAGGAATGGGTGAACCGAAATGAAAAAAATGTGGGGCGGAAGGTTTAAATCCGATTTGCATGAAACCGCGAAGCGGTTTTCTTATTCGCTGGGGGTGGACCATGAGCTTTTGAGCTCAGACATCAAGGTGAGTATGGCCCATGCGCTCATGCTCGGGAAAATCGGCTTTTTTTCCCAGCGGGAGTCCAAAATGCTTGTCCAGGGACTTTGGAAAGTGCTTCGGGAGCTTAAGAAAAAAGATTTGCGTGCCTTAAGCCGGGACTATGAAGATATTCACACGCTCATTCAAATTCGTTTGGAAGCGAAAGTGGGGAAGCTGGCCCGAAAGCTTCATACGGCGAGATCCCGGAATGATTTGGTGGCCACCTCCACACGGCTCTACTTGAGGGAAAAAATCACTTTTCTTTTGGAGGGTGCGCAAAAAGTTCAGTCGGCGCTTCTTGCTCAAGCGGAAAAAAACCAGAGTGTGACGATTCCGGGCTACACGCATCTTCAGCATGCGCAAGTAGTCCTTCTCGCCCATCACTTTTTGGCTTATGCCGAGATGCTGGACCGGGATGGATTGCGGCTGCGTGATGCGCGGGAGCGCATGAACGAGTGTCCGTTGGGCTCAGCTGCTTTAGCCGGCACGGGAATTCCGGTAGACCGCATCTATGTGGCAAAACTGCTTGGGTTCAGAAAACCGACGGCCAATAGTCTGGACTCGGTCAGCGACAGGGATTTTGTGATTGAAATTCTATCGGCCATTGCGATTTTTTTGATGCATTTGTCGCGGCTTAGCGAAGATTTGATTCTCTGGAATTCCCAGGAATTTCAATTTGTGTCGCTGGATGATCAATTTTCTACCGGTTCCAGTTTGATGCCGCAGAAGAAAAATCCGGACATGCTGGAGCTTGTGCGCGGAAGGACGGGGGAGGCCTACGGAAATTTGCTTTCGGTTTTGGTCACGATGAAGGGGCTCCCCTTAAGCTATAACCGCGACATGCAGGAGGACAAAAAGCCGCTCTTCGCGTCTTTGCATTTGGTTTTGAATTCACTTTCAGTCCTGGAAGGGGTCATTCGCACGCTCCGTGTGGATCGCGATGTGTGCGCGAAAGCGTCCAAGGACAGTTTTTTATTTGCGACGGACGTTCTTGAATACTTGGTGAAGAAAAAAGTTCCCCTTCGTGAGGCGCATGATATTGTCGGCGGGCTGGTTCAGAAGGCGATTGATTCACACAGCACGCTTTCAGGGCTTTCGTTTGAGACGTATCAAAAATACTCAACCGCGTTTCGAAAAGACGTGTTCGGTCTTTTCGATCCGAAAATTTCCGTGTCCGGGAAAGTATCTTTGGGCAGCACGAATCCCGCGTTGGTGAAAAAACAGATCCGCCTTTGGAAGGAAAAGCTGGCTCAAGAGGCACGCCGGCTCAAACGCGAGAAAATGAGCGGGCCATAGAATGATTAGGCGGCGGCAACCATTTTTCCTCGCTAACGCGGATTTTTCTTCTGCGAATGATTTCGTAAATCGCGGGAGCCCTCGGCCGAACCATTTAGGATTCGGCCG
>CAYJWM010000047.1:0-2120 GCA_964373885.1 uncultured bacterium
CGACGACTGCTTCGCTGCCGTCTACGACGACTGCCCAACGGGTGGGACTGCCGTCTGCGACGACTGCTTCGCTGCTTGAGGCCGAGGGCGGGTGGTATGCCGTGGTTGAAATAAAAGGCGAAAAAAGTGACGATGAATGGGCGCTTTTATTTTTAAAAGAAAGCCGCGTCTTTGTTCATCCGGGCTATCTTTTTGACTTTCCGGAAGGAAATTTCCTGGTTTTGTCCCTGCTTCTCCCGCCTGCCATTTTTGAGGAAGCGGTGGATCGTATGGTTAAACGGTTAAGGTTAAATTCAAATTCCGGTAAATTTCACAAGTCGCACGCGACTTGTTGAGCGTATAAAAATGAATTCCCGGCACGCCGTTTTCTAAAAGCTCTTTACATTGGCGCGCCGCGAATTCAATGCCGTACGCCTCGACCGATGCTTGGTCTTCTCCGAATTCATCGATTTTTTTCTGCATCTCGGCCGGAACGGCCGCCCCGCATATTTTGGCGAACTTTTGAATCTGCGTGCCGTTTGAGACCGGCATAATGCCGGGGACAATGGGGAGTTGAATTCCCGCTTTGCGGGCCCTTTTCACAAAATCGAAATAATCGCGGTTTGAGAAAAAAAGCTGGGTGATGATGACGTCGGCACCCGCGTCCACTTTTTCTTTCAAATGCTCGAGGTCTTTTATCTTGTCGCGGCATTCGATATGGGTTTCGGGATAGCCGGCTACTGCCAGCGCGAATTTATCCCGAAAAACAGGATGCTTTCGGATGAATCGCACCAAATCGCTTCCGTAACGGAATCCATTTGGAATCGGCTTGAATTCGGCCCCCGGTAAGATATCTCCCCTCAGGGCGATAATATTTTCCACTTTCTTACTCACAAGTTCACGAAGAATGTCTTCAATCTCCTCTTTCGTGTGAGCAAGGCAGGTCAGGTGAGCCGCGGCTTCAAGCCCGGCGTCTTTTTTGATGCGCTCCACCGTTCCAATGGTGCCGGATCGCGTGCCTCCCATGGCACCGTAGGTGACGGAGATAAACGAGGGGGCCAAGGGCTTGAGCTGGGAAACTGTCTCAAACAGTCTTTTTTCTCCCTCCTCATTCTTGGGGGGGAAGAATTCAAAAGAAAATGTACGTTTTTGAGTTTTGTAAAACTGGGAAATTTTCATGGAATGTCATCATAATCCAATTTGGGCGGAATAAAAAGAGATTTGTAAAATACGCCTTTAACCTATATGATTTCTGAAATGACCAAACTCCGGTCCCACGCCCCCGTGGTGCTTTTAGCCGTTTTTTTCGCTGTCATTGCCGGTTTTTTCGGCTGCGCCGGCCCCATCAAATCCGAGCGGTTGAGCACCCTCCTTGAGCTCAAAGAAGAACAAGAGATTTTATCCGAGGCGCTTGAACAGGACACAGAAAATTTTGAGACGGTTCACGATGCTCTTCAGACCGGAGCGATCACAAAAGGTCTTACAAAAGACTTGGTGAAAAACAAAGTTGGAGAGCCGCTGATCGTGTACTCGGAAGGAGGCGGCGAAAAATGGGTGTATAAAGAAGCAGGCGAGAACCGGTTTGGCGGCTCCAAAATTTATTTGTTTTTCAATTCAGCGGGCGAATTTTCAAAATATCAATGTGTTCGGATTGAATGCCCCTCTTCATGACTTGCTTATGAAATCTTATCGCGAGTATTTGACTTTTCACACCGCCAAAAGGCGCGAGTATATCAACATCACCCGGCAGGTGGAAGCGGCAGTCCGAAAATCCGGCGTGCGCGAAGGGCTTGTGCTCGTCAACCCCATGCACATCACGGCCAGTTGTTATATCAATGACGATGAGTCCGGCTTGATTCAGGATTTTGATGAGTTTCTAGAAAAAATAGCTCCTTACGACGTCAAAAAATACCGCCACCATCGGACTGGAGAGGACAACGGCGACGCCCATTTGAAACGGCAGATTTTCGGCCGGGAAGTGGTGGTGGCGATCACGGGAGGCAAACTTGATTTCGGCCCTTGGGAACAGATTTTTTATGCCGAGTTCGACGGCAAACGGGACAAGCGGGTATTGGTCAAGGTCATCGGCGAATAGTGCGCCGAATGGGCCGCGAAGCAGTCGTCGTAGACGGCCGCGAAGC
>CAYJWM010000047.1:2220-12617 GCA_964373885.1 uncultured bacterium
GGCCGCGAAGCAGTCGTCGTAGACGGCCGCGAAGCTGTTTAAACCAACACGATTTTGGCGGGAGGGAATCCGTTGAAGCCCGCTACGGCGCTTGCGGAGGAATAGGCACCGATATTTTTGACATAAATGACGCTTCCCACGTCAAGTTCGGGCAATTCCTCGCTTAATGAAATGGTGTCGAAGGAGTCGCAGGTAGGGCCGGCCACGGTCGATAAAAATTTTTGCCCGCGGCTTAGCGTTTTTAATTCATATTTGCAGTGGTCGAACACAATTCCCGAAAAATCCCCGTACAGCCCGTCGTTCAAATAATAATAGTTTTTGTTGTTCCGGAAGGCGCGGCCCACCACCTGGGTGATTAAAATACCGGCCGGGCCGACCAGAAATCGGCCGGGCTCAGCGATGACTTGAACGGCCGGATCAAATAACCGGTTCAGATCGGAATTAATGGTCCGGGCAATGGGCTCAAAGGCCGGCTGCGTTTCGTCATCGAAATGCCGTATCGGAAATCCTCCCCCAATGTCCAAAATTTTAAGATCGAGACCGTTTGCCTGCGCTTCTTTAAAAATTCCCGAGGAAATCTCAAGCGCCTGCGTATAATTTTCCTCCGCCGTGCATTGGGAGCCGACATGAAAGCTTACCCCTTCCGGGCACAGCCCCAGCGTTTTTGCTTTCTGAAGCAGCAAGACGGCATGTTCCGGGTCCACCCCGAATTTTAAGGACAACTCGACCAAACTTCCCGAATTGGCCACCTTGATCCGCACGAGCACTCGTGTTCTTGGGGCATGCTTGGCGATTTTATAAAGCTCGGGCTCATTGTCAAACGTCATGAAGCGGACGCGCTTTCGCGCGGCCAGTTTTAAATCCGCAGCTGATTTTATGGTATTGGCAAATATGATTTTTTCAGGAGGTGCGCCTGCGCCGAGCACGAGTTTCATTTCGTTCGCGCTGGCGACGTCGAAACAAGCGCCAAGTTTCCGGAACGTTTTGATGATTTCGGGATAAGGGTTCGCCTTGATGGCGTAGTAAGGAGTGACCTGAGGTAAATATTTTCGGAATTTAAGGTACTGTTTCTCTAACATGTCGCGCCGGATCAGCATCAAGGGGGAGCCGTGTTTTTTAAGCGAACGGCGGATCAAGTCTTCGATCGCATTTCCGTTTTGCTGGCTGGGTTCAGGTTTTTTTTTGGGGAGAAGGATCGTGTTTTGGGTCATGTCGGGGAATGATGCGGTGCGATCCGGTTCAAACCTTTACGGCCTCACGCTTGCGCGCGCGCATCGGTTTCGTCTCAACCTGGTCTATCAAAAACGTATTGAATTGCCACACATCTTTATCTTTGGGTCTCGGCAGGTCGAATTTCGTGAATTTGGTGTTCAGGTTTTTAAGAGGCGTCCAATCAACGGGTTGGGAAACAAACGGCTTGATATAAGGCATGGAAACTTCTAAAACCAATTCATGATCCACATCGTCCGGCAATAAAAATCCTCTTTTGGGATTTCGAATCATCCAGACAGCGGCAGCTACTACGGAGATCGCCACTTGAAGCGTAGTGGCCTGTTGGCCGGGAACAAGCCGCCTGGCTTCGTGAATATCAAGCAGACTTCCGCACCACCAAGAGGCAAAATCATGGCCCATCAAAAGCACTCCGAGCTCATCCCGCCCGTTTGTGATTTCGTCATTCATGATCCTTTGTTTTTCCTGCAGTTTGTATTGTCTCATTTCCAATTCATGGAGGGAATTGACTGCCGCGTTGCAAGGGCAGTAGGCGTAGTGAACCGTGGGGCGGTACACCGCTTCGCTGTTTTCCCAAACCGTGAGCCGGTCTGAAATGCTGAAGGCCTCGCCGTGGCGGATCACCATGCCGGTGATTTCGCCGCTCGGGACCCAGGAGCGCACCCAGGTTTTCATGCCGATGGAGCGGAGACAGATTTGATTTTTGGGCCCCACTTTGTGCGTGTATGCATTTTTTGGCAGATAACGTTCATGGGTGCCCCAGCCGAGTTCCGCCGGTGCCACCCCTTCTTCAAAAAACCCCTCGATGCTCCACGTGTTGACAAATTCATTCATTTCTTTTGGCTTATCGGTGATTTGGCTGTCCCGCTCGCTGATGTGAATAACCTTAACCCCTTCCCGTTGAGCTAATTTTGCGAAGTCCTTATTTTGGAGTGCGATTTCCAAGTCATGTTTACGGGAATCTTTCGGCTTTTCTTTGAGAATTTTCTCCCCGATTTCGATCAGGGCGTGCTTTGTAAAGTGGGACACCAAACCGGGATTGGCGCCGTGATCAACGATGGCAGTGGTGCTCTCTCCATCCCAGTTTTTAATCATCTGACGCAGGAGCATATGTCTGTTGTAAAGCGTGTATTTTCCGGGGTCATTTCGCTCGGAATCTTTATAGGGGTCCCATTCTTCGACGGATGTGTTGACGTACAGCACCTCGTGGTCATGGCACCATTGGACCATGGCGGCGCATTCGATGTTCCAGGCGAGGTCGATGATCATGTCGCCCGGGCCCGCGTATTTGCGAAGGAGTGCGTCGTAATTGTCGACCGTCACCCGGTCAAACACATATTGAACGCCGCGTTCCAGAGCGTCTTTGATTCGGTGTCTGTTGTCGACAAAATCAAGGATGGTGACGTTTTGGGGCGGGACGTTGATGAGTTTCAACACAAGCGGAATTGCACATTGCGCAACCGAACCGCAGCCGATGATGAGAATTTTTCCGCCAAATTTCGTGGTCATTTCACTGACATCAAGCATTCTAACAAATTTATTTTTCGGCGCAAAGGAAAAAACGAAAAAAAATGAAAATTTCTTGCGCCGACGCCGGCGGCGCTGTGCTACAATGACCTTGTTTATGAACGTTTCGTGGAAGCATTTACACCTGTTTCCTTTGATTATTTTTTTGACGTTAGCGCTTGCTGTTGCAGTACCTATGGTGTTCGCAAGCGAATCTTCCGCCCCGCGTCTGAAAGTGGTGGCCAGTATTTTTTCGCTGGCCGACATGGCCCGCGAAATTGGAGGAGAAGAAGTTGAGCCGGTCACTATTTTGCCTTCCGGCGGGAATCCGCACACCTTCGAGTTCAGCCCCGGGAAAATCGGAAAGTTGAAAGACGCGCAAATTGTGTTCGCCATCGGCCACGGCTTTGACGACTGGCTCCGGCCCGCCGGGGAAAGTTTTGGCGGGGCGCGCATCGTGATTGTGGATTCAGGCGTCGATTTGATCATGGACGGGACCGCCGACCCTCACTATTGGCTGTCGCTTAGAAACGCGCACAAAATAGCCGAAAATATTGCTGAGGAGCTGGGCCCCCTTGTTTCTAAAAAACAAACGGTCGAAGCCAATCTCAAGCGTTATTTAGAAAAGTTGTCTCAGACCGATCGCCAAATCCAGGCCCTTTTTTCGGATTTGAGCCGGCGGAAAGTCGTGACGGCGCACAATGCCTGGGCTTATTTTGCCCGCGATTACGGCTTGGAAATTTTGGGATCGCTCGAATCGCGGGGCCATGGGGAACCGACACCGAAGCATTTGACGGAATTGGGACGGCTGATCCAGCGGGAGAAGGTGCATGCGCTTTTGGTTCAGCCCCAGATCCCCAGAGACATCATTCGGGCGTTCGCGGAGGATTTTCACCTTCGGATTTTTGAGCTGGATCCGGTTGAAAGCTCACGGGAAGGGGAGGGTTATACGGATTTAATGCTTCGGAACGCTCAGACGATCAAAGAGGCGCTCGAGACATGAGCACCGCTCTTATTTCGGTGGAACATCTGTCCGTTTCCTACGATCATCACGTTGTGCTCAACGATCTTTCCTTTGAGATCGCGGGCGGCACCATTGTGGCCGTCGTGGGCCCGAACGGCTCCGGCAAAACCACGCTCATCCGCGCGATACTGGGATTGATTTCTTACACCGGCCGCGTTTCGGTCAACGGGCACCCTGTCCGCGAAGGGCTTGGGAAAATCGGCTATGTGCCGCAGAGTTACACGTTTGACCGCACCGTTCCGATCACGGTCACCGAATTTTTAAAGATCGCGTTTCCGAAAATCAAATCCCGCAAAATCAAACACGTGCTTCAGGAAGTCGACATGGCCGGCCGGGCACATACGGAGCTCGGCACTTTGTCCGGGGGCCAGCTTCAGCGCGTGCTGATCGCACGGGCGCTGATGAATGATCCAGCGCTTCTTCTGCTCGATGAAGCCACAAGCGGGGTAGATGTGGCGGGTGCTAAGAGTTTTTACGACATCGTGGCGCATTTGAATCAAATCCATCACACCACCGTATTGCTTATTTCCCATGAAATCAACATGGTATACCGCTTCGCCAATCAGATTATTTGCCTGAACCGAGACCTCATCTGTTACGGGAAGCCGGACGATGTGATGACAAAGGCGGTGCTCGAGAAGCTTTATGGAAAAGACGTGCGTTTTCAGGAACACAAACATTAGGCATAACGGACTCGACGGCGGGCTTGCTTTCGGCACCGGCGCTTCGCCCGCTCCAGCGGCGGGCGAGCGCCTGCGCTCTCGCCATTCGAATCTTCGCCTTTCGGCGAAGAGCCGAGCTTCGAATAGCTCCGAGAGCTGCCTTCAATCAAGCCCGCCGCCGAGCCGATGGGGCCATTATGTTTGAGATTTTTGAGTTTCCATTTATGCAGAGGGCGTTTGCGGCGGGCATTATTTTGGGCGCCGTGCTCGGCTTTTTGGGCGTTTTTGTGGTGCTGAGGCGCATGGCTTTTTTCAGCGACGGCATCGCCCATGCCTCGCTTTCCGGCGTGGCCATCGGCGTGCTGGCGGGGCTGAATCCGCTTGTGACGGCGCTTGGGGTCAGCGTTCTTTTTTCCGTGGTCCTATTTTATTTGGAAAAAAAGGCGCGCCTTTCTTCGGACACGGTGATCGGAATTATTTTCACTTCGGGCATGGCGCTCGGCGTAATGCTCATGAGTCTTAAATCCGGCTATCAACCGGATTTGATCGGTTTTTTGTTCGGCAATATTCTGGCCATACGCCAGTCGGAGTTTTGGATGATCGCGGCTCTAAGCGCGGGGATCGGCGTTTTTTTGCTGACCCAGGCGAGAAACATTACCCTTATGGCCCTTGACGAGGAATTTGCCTATCTTTCGGGCGCAAGGCCCACTCTTTTTCGGTTTCTGATGAACATTGTTTTGGCCGTTGCCGTTGTGCTCGGGATCAAAATACTGGGCGTTGTGCTTGTCAGCGCGCTCCTTATTATTCCCGTTTCAATTGCCAAGTTGATCAGCCGTTCATTCGGGCGGCTTGTGTTCTGGAGCGTGGCGCTTTCCGAGCTGATCGTGATCACCGGACTTTTTATTTCTTATTTTCTGGACCTTCCCACCGGGGCCGTTATTGTATTGACCGGCACCGCCCTTTTTTTCACGGTTTTGCTGTTTCAGAGAAAAATTTCCAACGTTCTCTAACGATGGCAAGAGACAGCCGGTTATTCGCAATACTGGAATTAGGTGCCATTTTCGTTTTATGGGTTACGGCCATTTGGAGCGCGTTGCTGCCCGGCGGATTTTATTGGCAGGCGGGTTCCATCGTGGGAATGGTTTTCATCGTTTTGTTTTCATTGTGGGCGCGCCGGCCGGGATGGAGCCATTTGGGGTTTCGTCTCGACAATTTTGCTTCCTCGCTTGTGGGCGTGGGGCTTGTGTTGCTTTTGCTCATTTTGATTTTAGCGGCGATCGTGCAATGGTCAGGCCTTTCATTTCAGCCCCTGACGCAGAAACGAATATTCAATACGCTGGTTCGCGGCGTTCTCCAGGAGGCGTTTTTTCTCGGATTTTTATTTAATCGTTGGAATGATTTGCTCTGCAATCCGCGCGCCGCCGTTTTGGCCAATGCGATCTCTTTTTCTTTTATCCATCTCCCAAACCCTTTTTTTGTTTTTTTGACTTGTGCGGGCGGCATTTTTTTCGGGACCTTGTTTTTAAGGTTTCGAAATGTGTGGGTATTGGGTCTGGCGCACGGCGTGCTCGGCCTTTTCGTCGCCTCCGCTTTTCGTGCCGAGGGTTTTTTGAATACCATGACCATCGGCCCGGCCCAGCTTGCGCCGCTGGCCCAGACAGTTTCGAAAGAGTGGGCCGAGGGGGACCGTTTCGGAATGGGCTCCCATGATTTGATTCCGGCACAATTCGGAAACGTATCGTACAAAATCGAAAAAGTGAGCGGCCATTTCGATGTCGAAAACGACGAAACAAACAAGAAGCTTGTCACCGCTTTTCTCACGGACCAGGCCCGGGTTTTTTGTGTTATCATGGAGCGCGATTATGATCGCTTGATCAGTCCCGGGCTGAAAGGCCGTTTGTTCGTTTTGGGCGACGAGAGAATTTGGAAGCGCCGGATTCACCTCGGCCAAGAGTTTTGGAGCAAATTTCTTCGCGGAAACGGGGGCGTTCCGGTTCTGGGTGCTTTTCGCGAGCGCGTGCTTTTGATTTCCAACAAAGCACCGGTCCGCTCAGCCGCAGTGAGGGAATTAACATTGTCGGAGCCACAGATGTCGCGTTTGGAAGAACAGCTGGAACACAACGCAAAACTTGGGATTCGTGCCGTCCCGTTTCCGGAAGGGCCGGATTGGTTTAATGTGTCGCGGCCGCTTCAGATGTCCGAACTGAAGGGGAAGGTGGTTTTGCTCGATTTTTGGACGTTCTGCTGTATTAACTGCATGCATGTGATTCCCGAATTAAAACGCCTGGAGAAACGCTATCCGGACGAACTGGCCGTCATCGGTGTGCATTCGGCCAAATTTTCCAGCGAGAAGGATTCGGAAAACATACGCCAGAGCGTCATGCGCTATGAAGTGCGCCATCCGGTGATCAATGACTCGGAGTTTATTTTGTGGCAGGCCTACGGCGTGCATGCCTGGCCGACACTGGTGCTCATTGATCCCGAAGGGCATGTGGCGCTCACGATTTCCGGCGAAGGCCATTTTGAACTTTTAAATCAGGCCGTTCAATTCTTGATCCGCCGCGCCGAATCCAAGGGCATTGCGAATCGAAATCCGCTGCCGCTTTCTTATGAAGGCGGCAAGATGCAGCAAAGCATTTTAGCGTTTCCGGGCAAGGTCTTTGCCGATCAATCGGGGCTTGTCATTTCGGATTCAAATCACAATCGGATTCTTGTCACCGATTTTTCGGGGCACATTCTTGAGGCCGTTGGACGGGGCAGTATCGGCAGAAGCGACGGTGATTTCACATCTTCCGCGTTCCATCATCCGCAGGGCGTTTTTCGGGACGGGCAGGATATTTATGTGGCGGACACGGAAAATCATCTCATCCGCCATATTGATCTTAACGCAAAGACGGTGAAAACCATTGCCGGGACCGGGAAGCGGGGCGGCTTTATTCACGGAAAATTGCCGGCGCTTCAAACTTCGCTGAACTCCCCGTGGGATTTGATCAAAATCAGGGAAGTTCTCTATATCGCCATGGCCGGGGCGCATCAAATTTGGTCGCTTGATCTGAAGCAGGGGGTGCTTGATCTCTTTGTCGCGAGCGGCCGGGAGGATATTGCAGACGGCAGGGGAAGCGCAAGCGCGCTGGCCCAGCCCAGCGGAATCACTTTTGACGGAAAGGACACTTTGTATTTTGCCGACAGCGAGGTGAGCGCGGTCCGAAGCGTCCATCTTCCCTCGCGCGAGGTGATCACCTTGATCGGAAAAGGACTTTTTGAGTTCGGAGACCAGGACGGGGCTTGGGAGATAGCGTCTTTACAGCACCCGCTCGGGGTTGCTTATGCGAATGGTTTTGTGTTTGTTGCGGATACGTACAATGACAAAATCAAAACCATTGATATCAAGGAAGGGATTATCACAACCGTCGCGGGAACGGGCGAGGAGGGATTTCAAGACGGGACGCCAGGAGCGCTTTATGAGCCGGGGGGGTTGGCCACTTTCGAGAAAAAATTGTATATTGCAGATACCAACAATCATGCTATCCGGGTTTTTAATTTGGACACAAAGGAATTGACGACGCTTGCGTTGTCGCATTCCGGCCGGGAGGAGGAGCACGCAAAGAAAAATCCGTTTTTGGAAACCATTGAACTGAAACCCGAGCGCGTCTCCGAAAAAACCGAGATTTCCATCGCCGTGGATTTGCCCGAAGACCATGAATTTACAGAAGGAACGCCGCTTCATTTCAAAGCAGATCTCACGGGGCGCGATCGCAAGGATCTGTTGAAAGAAGGGGAATTGGAACACCCGGCGCGCGAACTTCCGGTGCGGGTTTCGGTGAATGGGCCGCCTGGAAGCGAAAGCGTTTTGGAGCTTGAGCTCGATATCCCTTATTGCACGACCCAGGAGCCAAAGCTTTGCAAGTTTAAGTCCCTGAAGTGGATTCAACCCGTTTCGTTTTCGAAGGGGGCCAAAGACAAGCTGGAGTTTCGCGCGAAAATTTAGCCGGCTTGCCGGCAAGATTTATTTAATTTTGCCGAAACAATATTAAGTGACTTATGGTTGAAGAAATAAAGAAAACACGTCTCCCAAAAGGCGAAACGACGCTTGAAGTTGCGGAAGAGTCGCGCGAGAAGGAGTGGAAGCATCCCAGCTTCATGGGAGAGCTTTTTCTCGGAAACGTGCGCTGGGACCTCGTGTTCCCTTTTCCGGAACAAAGCGAAGCGGAGAAGAGAAAAGGGGATGAATTTTGCGCGAAGCTCGGGCAGTTTCTAAAGGCAAATTTAAATCCCGATGAGGTGGACCGGACCGGTGAAATTCCGAAGCAGGTGATCGAAGGGCTTGCTCAAATGGGATGCTTCGGCATGAAAATCCCCCCCGAATACGGCGGACTGGGGTTGTCGCAGGTAAATTACAACCGGGCGCTTCATTTGGTGGCCAGTTTTTGCCCTTCCACCTCCGTTTGGCTTTCGGCGCATCAGAGCATCGGAGTTCCGCAGCCGCTCATGCTGTTCGGAACGCCCGAACAAAAGAAAAAATATCTTCCCCAATTTGCCAAAGGCGCCATTTCCGCTTTTGGTTTGACCGAACCGAATGTGGGTTCGGATCCGGCCAATATGACAACCACCGCCACGCTGACGGAGGACGGCAATTTTTATTTATTAAACGGAGATAAACTTTGGTGCACGAACGGTCCCGTGGCCGACGTTCTCATTATCATGGCCAAAACACCCCCGAAAATCGTGGACGGCCGCGAGAAAAAACAAATCACCGCGTTCATTGTGGAGCGAAACTATCCTGGGATCGAAGTGGTTCATCGCTGTCAATTCATGGGACTTCACGGTATTCAGAACGGCCTCCTTCGTTTCAAAAATGTGAAGGTCCCGAAGGAAAATATTCTCCTGGGTTTGGGTCAGGGGCTTAAGCTGGCGTTAATTACCTTAAATACGGGCCGTTTGACCATGCCTGCCGGGGTGAGCGCCGGATCTAAATGGTGTCTTGCCGTGGTGCGCAAATGGGCCAATGAGCGCGTTCAATGGGGAGCGCCGATCGGAAAACATGAGGCCATCGCCGCCAAAATCGCGCAGATGACGTCCACGACCTTTGCCATGGACAGCGTGACCTGGCTGGCGGCCGGGTTTGCCGACAAGAAAACGGTGGACATACGGCTTGAGGCCGCGGCGGCAAAATTGTTCTGCACCGAAGCGAGCTGGCGCATCGTGGACTCCACGGTACAAATCCGGGGCGGAAGGGGCTATGAAAAGGCCAGTTCACTCAAAGCGCGCGGGGAGCCGGCCATTCCGGTGGAGCGCGTCATGCGCGATTCGCGGATCAATACGATTATCGAAGGCACGAGCCAGGTGATGCGGCTTTTTATCGCGCGGGAAGCGCTGGATCCGCATGCCCGGCGAATTTTCCCGCTGCTGGATCCCAACATCGGGATGGTTCAAAAGATAAAGCTCGCCTTCGAACTATTTCTTTTTTATCTTTCCTGGTATCCGAAATTATGGTTTCCCTGGTTGTCCGGTGCCCCCGTTTCCCAAGTTCCGCCCAAGCTTCGCGGGCATGTTGTGTTTGTTGAAAAAACAAGCCGGCGGCTTGCGCGCGATTTGTTTCACACCACGATGTTCTATCAGCAGAAACTTGAGAAAAAACAGCGGCTCCTCGCCCGGTTCGTCAATATCGGGACGGATCTTCTCGTGATCGCGGCCGTCACGTCGCGCGCGGCGCTTTTGGTTTCGAAAAACCCGTCGGATGAAAGCCCGGTAGAACTTGCGGATCTTTTTTGCCGGGATGCCGCCAGACGTGTGCGCCGCCAGTTTGCGGGACTTAGGCGCAATGACGACGGATATGCTTACCGCGTGGCCCAAAACATGCTTCAAGGAAAATACCGCTGGCTTGAGGACGGAATCATTCCCCCGGAGGCCTGATCTTTCGCTGGGTGCATACCACTTGATACAGTTGCTTTTCGTGTCATCCTGAGCCCTTCGTT
>CAYJWM010000048.1:0-5576 GCA_964373885.1 uncultured bacterium
ATTGGCCGATGCTCGTACGAATTTATAAACTTAAAGAATTGGAATCAAAAATTGATTTACAGGTCTATCCGAAGGAAAAAACAGCATTTTTAAAGGCTATTCAAATAATTCCGAAAGACATTTTTGAGCAAATCGAAGTACTGCTTAACTCCCCAATGTCTTATCACAAGCTTCCTGATCCCGACACGGAAATTTTATTTGAGCAAATGGTAGAAGCACTTCCGGTCGATTTTAATTACGACGCTTATCCCAATGTGAAATATGTCATCGGTCATTTATTGCTTCAAAGCGAAATCAAAGGGGAGCTTTTGATCGGCGAGTTAAAGCGTCTTCAGGAAAAAATTACTTCCCAATTGGCTGAAACCAAAGAAGAAAAGGAAATTGTCCTTCTCCTTCATGATTACCGGCTTTTGACCCGCCTTTTTTCACTAGAGCTTACCCCGGAGGATTACGAAGCTATTTCCGCCCGCAAAAATGAACTGTACCCTGCGAACATCACACAGAGATTTTTGGGATTGAACCGCGCCAAACGCGTCCGGAACATTCAGTTTTCCCATCTCGATGACATTAATTCCCTCTTTGAAAAAGCGTTTGAGTTTTACCGCTTTGTTAAAGAGCGCGACGCGGTCATGCTTGAACATGCGGCGGCGAAAATGAAAGAACGGAAGGCCGATAAAGCCGTCGTGATCACCGGCGGATTTCACTCCGGGCCTTTTCAAAATTTCTTTGCCGGAAAAAATTATAATTACACGCTCATTTCCCCGAAAATCACATCCCTCGATGAAGATGGACATAAAGCTTATATCAGGACCATTCTCCAAACTCCCAAGGATGTGAAAGCATCTACCCTGGAAGGTGCGTTTATTTCCGTTTCACCGGAAGAATTGGCCCAAGAAGTAAACGATATCAGCTGGATACGCAGGGAAGTGGATTCGGCTGTGCGTGATGTGCTGGCGCGCGAGGGTGTTAGCGATCTAGAGCAACTGAAGCGCAGAAATGTTATCCAGCAAGCACAAATACCGGTCAATGAAGGCCCCGTAGTAATTGGCGGCGTAAAAGTGACTATGGGCAATCTTTCCTCATTAGGAGCACCAGTTTCCATCCGCTCCGGCCGAAACTCAACAGTTTCGGCACTTCGCGCAGAACAGCGCGTTCCGCGCTCCGAAGCGCGGGGCAGAAAAGGGTATTTAGTGCTTAGTCGGCGGCTAGACGAGCAAATTGTGATCGGTGACGCGAAAATTATTTTGACGGTAACGGATATTCGTCGTAATCAGAAGGTGAGAATCGGAATTAAAGCGGATAAATCAGTTCCGGTTCGCCGCGAAGAAGTCCCTGACGATGGAAGAAAAGCGGCCAATTTATTCAAAGCTCCTTCTCAATCATTAACGGACGGGAAACGCGGATTGATATTGGATCGGGGACTGGATGAAACACTCATTATCAATGGAGATATTATTGTAAAGGTTGTTGGAGTTGAAAATGATAGGGTGAGGTTAGGAATCGATGCGCCTAGAAGTATTTCTGTTGACCGATTAGAAATTTATCAAGACAAGCATCGCCGCTCCGAAGCGCGGGTTCCAATCGGGGTTTCAGGTTGGTGGAATCCTGATAATGGCGTTACGAGTATAAAAATAGGCGATCACCAGTTTGAAGCGACTACAAGCAATGAAATGATCGAGCATTTGAACGCTATCTTTCGAGATTTGGGTTATGACAGCAAAGACCTTGAAGCGTCTCACTTACTTAGCGGGCCGGATAAGAACACTTTCAGGTTAACACATCGGGATGATCCGCCCATTCCAGGTATTATTGATGTAGTTAGCGTGCAAGGCGCGGACGTTATTGTGACCGTACTAAAAGATTTTTTTGCTCATCGCTCCGAAGCGCGGGCTGATATGGCCAAGCTTCGTTCGCAGCTTGAGGTTTTAGCAAGCGATCCGACGACGAAATTAACTCCCGAAAAAATAGAAGGAATTTTAACCCGCGTTCAATCCGAGAGGATTCAGCTTACAGGAGATGAAGTTGATGTCATTAAAGTTGAGAATGCGAAGGAAATCGTTATCGGGCCGATTGACCGCGCCATTGCGGACGCTTATCGGTTTTTGCACCGAACCGTCAATGCGTTCGTGGTGCGTGAAGGCAAGTTTATGGTGATACGCCGGCCCCTGCACTTGCGCGACGAACCATCGACCGTCACCATTCCCGGCGAACATCTTCCTGCCGGAGGAAATTATGAACATACGATCAAAGAAGCGCTTATCAGAGAATTGGGATTGCCTGGAAATCATGAATTAAAGGGACGGCTGGAACAGATCGGCACCGACGGGGAATTTGTTTCATCCGAGGCACCTCATCATCGCAACCGACTGTATATTTATCACGTGGGTGTGGGTGACTGGGGAGAGAGTGAGCCAAGCGCCATCCGCAGGCAGATGCAAAGACTTGTGGAAGAAAAGCAGCGACACAGCTTTGCCGGGTTTACAGATTACTTGCTTGATACAAAGAAAGAAAAGCCCGGCTCCGGTTATACCTGGAGTATTTATGAAGTGTACCTGGATCAGTTGATTGACATGGCAAAACATTCCCTTACGCTCACGGACCGGTTTAAAGATGGTGAGGTATTTCAGGAGCCTGCCGAGCTCAGCCGGGATCTTTTGAAGCACCTGGTTCAAATTTCGGAAGTGCAAAAAGTGCTGAGAGCCGCTACGATTTACCAGAACAGAGGCCGGGTGAGTTCGCGCTCTGAGTATCAGATATTTGTCCAGCGTGTGCAGAGGGAAATTGGGCCCGGTGATTTTCAGATTAGAAAAGTTTCTCTCTTTGGAGACGAAAAGAACGTTAACAATGCGCGAGAAGCGCTCGAGGTGTTCGCCAAAATGTTTGAAGGATCGCCGATTAAATTTGATTACGAATGGACTGCCGGTCGGCTTGTCATCACGCCTTGGACTCCTCTTTTCCCGAAGCGTTCCGAGGCGCGGCTTTATGAGCAGGTTGGAGAATTATTCAAGCACCCGCATAACACGAGAGACAGATTGCTTAACGATCTGAAGCAAGCCAGAATTGATTCGGCAGGAGACGGAAGCGATGCGGCGGATTTGTTTTCGGCATTTAGTACTAGAATCATTGAGGATCAGGTTTATTTTTCAAGTGTTGATGAAAACTCGCCGGCTTATACATTAGTTGCTGAGTTTGAATTCATCGACTTTTTTACCGAGCCTTACTTTAATTATGTGCCGCGTGATGAAAATAATTTGCTCAGACAGTTTTTCATTGCCGTCAATCCCAATCTTGCCCGTGCCGAAGCGCGCGAATCAGAAGGATATCTTCAGCTTCGGAGGAGACCGTATGAGCGAATTGTCATTGGAGACAGAAAGATTATTATTACGGCACTTGAAATTTCCTCCCGCGGTAAATCTCGACGTGTCAAAATCGGAATTAAAGCAGACGAATCCGTCCCGATTCGCCGCATCGAATTGCCGCCCTCTACTGAAAATAGAGCGGTTGATTTGGCACAGGTGCCTTCGCAAAGTTTGGAAGACAAAAAGTATGGATTGGTGTTGGGTCGTGAAGAAGACGGAGAAGTTGTTATCAATGAAAACATTTTTGTAAAAATCCTTACGATTGGTCACGATTCGATTGAAATTGGAATCGATGCACCGCGCGACCTCCCTGTCGATCGATTGGAAATATACCTTCAAAAATACGGCCGCTCCGAAGCGCGCGACCTGGAAACATTTAAAAACGAATTATTTGCGCTCGAAAATAAAATCCTGGCCTCAAGCAATGATCCGAAAACGGTCCGGGAAGGGTTGCTTGATCTAATTTTAACGGATCAGTACGTTAGTTTTGAAACTTATCATGATGTTAAAAAAGGTTTCCTTGTCGACCATTCCCTTTGGCGGCTTTTTCAAAATGAACCTATCCGAAAAATTGCTCTTGGAATTTCGCGACAGTTACATCCGGAATCAGCCATGTTTACTCAGATGATTATGGTGACTGTTCTTGGAAGATTCGCGCCTCCTCCTCATCAGGACCAAGATGTGAAACAATATTTGGAGTCCGTCCTGAAAAGCCCTTCCACCAATCCACAGGTAAAACGCAAGGCCGCTGTTGTGCTAAGTCGGACAGAATATCCGGCGGCGCCGCCTTCGCAGGAAGAAGACAGGAAACTTTCATCTCGCTCCGAAGGGCGGATAAATCCTCGTTCAGAAAAGTTTATTGCAGAAGCCAATCAGTTGATGAATGCTCATCCGATAGAACTTTCTAGAGGTGATAAAAAGGATATTTATGTTTTTCAAATGCAGTTACTCCCCTCGACCGATCAGAAATTTAAAGTACCTATGGAAGAATATACCTATGATGAACAAAAAGGAGGACCAAAAATAATTCGAACAGTTTATTGGTATGAAGAGGCGAATCTTCTTTCTACTTCCCGTCATCTTGTACAGTATTTAATGGATTTTAGAGACAAAGAACCCTCTAGTAAAACAGATTTAAATAATCTCATCCATCTTTTGAGTGACTTAGCAGTACGACATGAGCGCTCCGAGGCACGCATTTCGCCGGAACGGCAAGCAGTCCTTGATGAAATAGAAGAGATTTTTGACCGCGTGAAAATGATTGTGACGGTTGAATTCCGCGGGAAAATCATTCCCTTCTCAATTCAAGAACTTTTTGGCTCTGAAAAGTTAGCCGAGTTTCTCACGCGGAGCAATTTCTTCGGCCGGCCGGTCGCGTACGCTTCTGACGGCGCTGCGATTTCCACACATGCGGTCAATCCTCTTGAGCTCTTCACGAATGCGGAACGGGAAGCCGTCGGTGCGGATCTCTTGAAACAGTTGTTTTTGCAAATGGCACAGGGTAAATTTACGATTTATGAGAATTTGAAGGCGCTCCCGGATTTAGGGGACCGTTCGCTTGAGCTTTGGTTCAAATTTTTGCGGGCACATCCGAATCTCACGTGGAAAATCGATCTCGACAGCGTTTCTCAGGACGAGGCGGACCACTTTGTCGAAAAAGCGATGGCGAGATTCCAGCTTGTTTTGGGCCAGATTCAAATTAAAGCTTCCGAGCTTGTCGGGTTCGATCCCGCTGTTAATGCGAAAGCCAACGGCGCGCTTTTGGGCTATCTTGCCGAAGGGCCTGAGGATTTGGAAACGGTACGCCTCCGTGGAGGCGTTGAACTCAGAAGGATAGTCGCGGATGCCTTGTCCAGAAAAACGGCAGACCGCCTAGCATCGGCTGAATATCTTCTGTCCGGAAATTATGACGCGAAGATACGTCTTGAAATCGGTCCCGCCAGCGATTTGGCGCACGGCATCAATTATGACGAAATCATCCGTGCCGTTGAGGCCTATCAGGCCCTTGGCCGCGCGGCGTAATCACACCCAATGTCATTCCCGAATGTTTTATCGGGAATCTAATGTTCATGGATTCCCGCTTAAAGATTGCGGGAATGACACCGACTCTCTTTTCGTGATATTCTTTTCCCATGCCTTCTCCATTTAAACTTACCACCAACCTGAAGCCGCAAGGGGACCAGCCCGAGGCGATTCGAAAGCTTGTCGAAGGGCTTG
>CAYJWM010000048.1:5676-8387 GCA_964373885.1 uncultured bacterium
AGCTCCATTCTGTCGCGCGAAGATGTGATCGTGGTCTCAAGCGTTTCCTGTATTTATGGCCTTGGCGCGCCGGAGGATTGGCAGGGAATGCTCGTGCAGATCGAAACAGGCCAGAAAATTGAGCGTGATGATTTTCTCTCGGGGCTCATCGGCATTCAGTATCAGCGGAATGAAACCCAGTTTAAGCGCGGCACCTTCCGCGTGCGGGGGAATACGGTTGATTTTTTCCCGTCTTACGGTGAGCGGCCCTATCGTATTCAATTTTCGGGCGATCAGATTACGCGAATCGCTCTTTTGAGCGGTGCCGGGGGACAGGCGTCGTCCCCGAATGTTTTAATCGGGGATCCCCGACAAAAGATTTCGGGGATGACCCCCGCAGCAGAACCGGTACCGTTAGCAAAGCTTGCTATTTATCCGGCCAAGCACTTTGTGACGCCTTCGGAACGCTTGGAGGCGGCCATGAAAGCCATTGAGGAGGAGCTTGTTTTGCGGGTGAAGGAATTAATCAAGCTCGGAAAAGATATTGAGGCGAAGCGGCTTGAGTCGCGCACTCGTTACGATCTTGCTATGCTTCGGGAAGTCGGCTATTGTGCAGGAGTTGAAAATTATTCCAGGCATCTTTCGGGACGCGCGCCCGGCTCGAAACCATACACGCTACTCGATTATTTTACTGCTTCGTCCGAGAAAAACTTCACCCCCTCACCCCAACCCTCTCCCCTAGGGGGAGAGGGGAAAATAAAGGAAACCCGGAACTTACCCTCTCCCCCTCGAAGGGGGAGAGGGGAAGCCTGCCTGCCGGCAGGCAGGGGTGAGGGGGATCACAGAAGAGATTTTTTGGTGCTTATTGATGAATCCCATCAAACCATTCCGCAAATCCGGGGAATGTATCAAGGCGATTATTCACGAAAGAAAGTGTTGGTGGAGCACGGGTTTCGCCTGCCGTCAGCCATTGACAACCGGCCGCTTCAGTTTGCGGAGTTTGAGCGATCCGTGCATCAGCTCATTTATGTGTCAGCCACCCCCGGCCCTTATGAAATGGAACGGGCGGACCAGGTGGTGGAGCAGGTGATACGTCCCACCGGCTTGACGGATCCCGTGATTGATGTGCGGCCCACGGAGGGGCAGATTGACGACCTGATTAAGGAAATCAAAGCCCGGGCCAAGAAAAACGAGCGCGTCCTTGTGACCACTTTGACCAAGCGCATGGCGGAAGACCTGAGCCGATATTTAAAGGAAGCCGGCATACGGGTGCATTATCTTCATTCCGAATTCGACGCCTTCGAGCGGGTTGAAATTCTGCGTGATCTCCGGCTTCAAAAGTATGACGCCATCGTGGGGATTAACCTGTTGAGGGAGGGCCTTGACCTTCCCGAAGTGTCGCTTGTCGCCATTTTGGACGCGGATCATGAGGGTTTTTTACGGAGCGCGGTCTCCCTCATTCAAATCGCGGGCCGCGCCGCGCGGCATATTAATGGAAAGGTAATTATGTATGCGGATAAGATGACGGATTCCATGAAGAACGCGATTTCCGAGACCAAGAGGCGCCGTACGATTCAGGAGGAATTTAACGCCAAACACGGCATTACCCCGGCTTCCATTCAGAAGGAAATTAAAGAGGGGATTGAGAAATGGAAAAGCGCCGAGGCGTACAGCCGCGAGGTGGTCGGTGAGGAAGCGGCCGAACATGACACAAAAACCTATATCGCCTATCTTTATGAGCGCATGATGCGCGCATCCAGCATGCTGGATTTTGAGCGCGCGGCGAAACTCAGGGATGAAATCAAGCGGCTTGAGGCCGAACACGGGCTTGCGCATGAAAGCCGGCTTCAAGGCAGAAAGGCGTCATTGCGAGAAGGCCGTTAGGCCGACGAAGCAATCTGACGCGCAGCGTCATCCCCGAAATCTTTAATCGGGGATCCATTGGACCTGTCCCCGAATGCCTTAGTCGGGGATTCCCGACAAAAGCATTCGGGAATGACAGAATATAAAAAAATTCTCGACAATTCGGGAAGTGAGCTTATAATAAATTTCCAATGATAGACGCTCTGAAATTTATTGAAGAGCAAAAAATTATGGCCGTGATCCGTGCCGGCGAGTACAGTGATGCCGAAGCGATTGCCAATGCCGTGATCGAAGGCGGCATCAAAATCTTGGAAATCACGCCCCAAGTTCCCCAGGCCTTCAAACTCATCGAGACGTTTTCAAAACGAGAGGATGTGTTGGTGGGTCTTGGTTCCGTCATTGACGGCGAGCAGGCCCATCGCGGCATCACCTCAGGCGCCGGCTACATCAGCACGCATTATACGGACCGGAATATTTTTACGGTTTGCCGCAACAATGACGTGCCGGTGATTCAGGGAGCTTCCACAGTTACGGAAATCATGGAAGCGTATCAGCTCGGCGTGGATTTGATTAAAATTTATCCGGCGAATTTTTTGGGCGAAGCGCCGTATGTCCACCGTCTTAAACGCTCCTTTCCCTTTTTGAAATTGCTGCCGGCCGGCGGAGTGACGCTTGAGAATTTCATGGATTATATCAAAGCAGGCGCCATGGCCTGCATTGTAGGCCGCTCTCTTTCGGATAAAAGCTTGATTCGCGCCCATCAATGGACCGAAATTACCGAACGCGCCAAACAGTTTACCCAAAAGCTCGACACCTTAAAAGTGACGCGCTAGCGTCATCCCCGCATGTTTTTAGCGGGGATCTCTGAG
>CAYJWM010000048.1:8487-12146 GCA_964373885.1 uncultured bacterium
CTTAAAAGTGACGCGCTAGCGTCATCCCCGCATGTTTTTAGCGGGGATCTCTGAGACCCATTATCGTGTCATCCCCGAAATCTTTTATCGGGGATCCATTGGACCTGTCCCCGAATGCCTTAGTCGGGGATTCCCGACACGTTTTCGGAGAGGAACGTCAAGTTCCTCCCGAAAAGTGCTTCGCGCATTAAGCGCGAGCGTAAAAGCATTCGGGAATGACATGTAGGCACCCCCGCTGATTTTCAGTTTATCTTGCTAAATTCATTTTTAAAGACCCCATAACTCAGCCATCTGCCTAGAGTTGTATTAAAACCCCCCTTTTCGCCGTTTGCATTCAATTTTTAAGGGTGGCATACTTTTTTTAGCATTTCATGAACCTTATGGGACAAGCAACTTATACGCGAAATTTAGCCACACAGCATTTTTTAAGAGAATTTTTTTGCCCAGGAACTAAAGAATCTTTAAATAGTTTTATAGGAAGCTAAATTGAAGAAAGGTATTTACACCAACATTGAAAACGTTTAGAAGAATCGCGAGTTTGACATTATTGATGTGGCTTGCCTTGAATACGGGCACGCTCGCGAATCTTCCTGCTGCTTTTGCGGTATGTACCGACGTTACGGCTTTTTATACGCCCTATCCACTTTGCCAGGAGTCAGAAGTTTCAGTTTGCTCTTCTACCGGGGAACGCAAGCACTTATATTTGATAGGGTCGCTCATGGGTGCGACCGGATTTCAAGTTGATGTGGACTGCGACGGCGATCTCAGCACCTCTAATCCCCCCGGAGCCAGCAGTTGGTCGGATAGATACTCCATGCACATCGACGTTCCAATCGGAGCCGCTGTTTACATCCGAACCAAAGAGAAGGAAACAAACCCCGGCAGTGCTTGGCCAATGAAATGGCATGCGGATTGGTGGCGCATCAGTAAGGTTGCTCCCATTTCAACCGCTGTAGATGTTCCACTGTTGACGTACGGCGACAGCAGTATTAATTATGACGCTGATGAATATATCAATATGACCGACGTGGATGCTTATGGCGGCTCCGGTCCCGGCTATGTTGCGAGTTTCGATACCACTCGGCCTTTTGCTTATGAACTCAAACTGACGATGAGTCAGGATTGGTATGTAGGGCTTTCCAACGCTGAGGCGGATACGGTGGGCCCCTTTTGCAGCGTTACCCAAAATCCTTGCACCGGTAAGGCCGCGATTACAGTGATTGAAGGAGGGCCGCGCAGCCCTGACACTTATTGTGAAAATGGATTGTGTTCAAGCACGCCTCCTCCCGTAGCGCCTCCGATTCCTCCCGGCCGGTCGCGGAGATATACGGGGGATGGAGTGGTGGACGTAGATTACGACGCGCTTACGTTCATGAAAGTATGGACGAATAATCCCGCTTTTGTTTGGGATGAGGCGGTGAGTTGGCATGACGCGCCGAACGCGGCAATGTCTGACTGCGGGAGTCCAGATCCGTTTATCGTTGAAGATCTAAATAACAGTTGCGCGGAGCGTTTGGAGCATAATTATAGCAATTCTCTTCCGGGACTTCCCCCTCTTTCCGGGGCTTCCCCTCCTCCCGGAACTCCTACTACTTGGGATTGGTACTACGACTGGTTCAAACAAGTGCGTTGCATGAATCGCAGATACGATCAGGCAACGGTGTTGAATGATACCTCCCCGCGTTGCTCTGTTGCTTCGAATCCGGGTGTGGAGGCGTGTTCAGGGGACAATACTTGTTTTGGCGATCCCGCCTCCGGGTTGAAGCTCATTCAGTTGAGATATAGGCCGGTGGACGGTTCTTCCTGGACATCGCTGCCTGACGTTCTTGCGGCCGGCAGCGCGTATTCATTTGAAGATGAGCTTGGCGGCCCCGGCACTTATGAAGTTGAATGCATCACAACGGATCAGGCGGGAAATTCTCTCGGGCAGCCGGCTCAAGTGACGGTGATGCCGCCTGCCCAATACACGTTAACCGTAACAAAAAATCCGGCAGCGGATGTAATCGTTAACAGATTGTTGCCGACCGTTCTTGATGATATTCCCTCGCAAACCTCTTATCCTTGCGGAACTCTTGTGGAATTGCAGGCAGTTTCCTACGGCGGATACGCGACAAACTGGTCGGGAGCTGATTTTGCGGATGGAGACAGAGCTTACATGATGATGGACGGAGATAAAACCGTCAGCACAGGATTTCCCCCGGGAGATGCCGAGGCAGATGCCGCATCAACCTATACCCTTACGGTGAATATCGTGGGAGACGGCAATGTCACCGCCGATGGAACATTTTTTGATGGAGACCTAACCACGACGTTCACCAAAACTTATCCGGTCCAAAGCCCGCCGGTGAAAGCAAATCTCTCGGCATCCGTGGATAATTCCGGATGGCAATTCCAGGCGTGGACCCCACTTTTCACAACGCAGACATCCGGAACTATTTCTATGGATGCAGATAAAACCGTCACCGCAAAATTTAAGCCGCGCCTGACCATCTTCTGGCAGTGTCCGGCCACGATGGAAATCCTTTCTGTTCCGCGCGGTGCCTTGTGGGCAGGTGGCAGTTCGGCAGGGTGGGCTCGAAGCGATGTGTGGCTACCGACGGGCATTGTAACGAATGATGACTGGGGGCTCGAGGTAACCAAGCCTCTTGACGCAACCCCGCTCTGGAGCGGTCCAAACGCAGGAGACCTTCATCTTCATAATCCTACGCACCAGCCACCCGGGCCCGAAGCTCTGACAAGCAAGAAACCTTACATTGTCATGAACGAACCCAAGACCCTCTATGTTGATTGTGATGCCGGCCCCGCGGTCAATCAACCGCCCGTCATTCAATCCGTCGGTACTGAGAATGTTACCGACAACCTTCCTGTCCAAGTGCCCTTTACGGTCAATGAGAATACTCCTATTACTTTCGATATCGTCGCCGGTGACCCGGATACGGCCAATACGGTTACTCAAACGCTCACGGGAGCGCCTGCGGGGCATACATTTGTTAAACAAGGCAGTGTCAACAATCCATCCACTTACCGGTTTACCTGGACCGCTCCTTCTGTGACGGCCAATACGGATTACAATTTCACGGTCAACGCCAGTGACGGCGCCTTATCCGACAGTCATGCTATTAAAATCACGGTCAATAATGTCAATCAAGCGCCTGTCATTCAATCGATTGGCATCGAGGATGTCACTGACAATTCGCCGACTCAAGTCGTGGTCTCAGTCAACGAAGGCGCTGCCTATAGTTTCGACATTGTGGCCGGTGACGCGGATACGGCCGATAACGTCACTCAATCGCTTACGGCAGGCGCGCCTGCGGGATATACCTTTGCCAAACAGGGCGCATCGAACAATCCATCCACCTATCGGGTCAGCGGGACCGCACCGAGTGTCACCGCCAATACCAATTTTGATTTCTCAGTTAATGCGACAGACGGGATCGCACCGCCGGACACTCATCAGATTAGAATCACGGTCAATAATATCAACCATACAATTGTGGCTACGGCAACCACCGGTGGTACGATTAATCCAAGTGGCAACGTCATCGTTGTTCATGGGGCCGATAAATCTTTTGCGATTACCGCTAATATGGGTTACAGGATTAGCGACATTCTAGTCGATGGCGAATCTCTGGCTGATGATGATGGAGGGTGGGGATGCG
>CAYJWM010000049.1:0-12126 GCA_964373885.1 uncultured bacterium
GCTCTCTTCGATCCCTCTTTTCACTTTCTGGGATACCTGGGCGGTAGAGGGATCGAACCTCTGACCTTTCGGATGTGAACCGAACGCTCTAACCGGCTGAGCTAACCGCCCTGAAATCTGTACAAGGTTAGCTACTGTCCCAACTTCCCACTTGTTTTCATTCAACCCGGCGTTGGGGCTGAGCTAACCGCCCTGTCATCTGTATAACGTTAGCTACTGTCCCGATTTTCCATTAGATATTAATTAGAAATCGGGACTGCACCAACTGCCCATAAAAATAAATGAAAGTTGGTGCTGTCCCAACTTCCCTCGGGCTACCCCGACTAAAAATTAAATTTTATGGGACGTCGGGACCGCGCAAAAAGCGGCGCGGAGCTAACCGCCCAAAAATCATTTCCGGCTCAAATAAGCACCTGTGCGGGTGTCCACTTTGATTTCATTTCCCTCTTCGATGAACAAAGGCACTTGAATTTTAAGGCCGGTTTCACAGACGGCCGGTTTCGTCGTATTGGACACCGAATCCCCTTTGATGCCCGGTGGCGCTTCGGTGACCTTTAAAAAAACATGCGGGGGGAGCTCAACCAAAACGGGATTTCCGTCATGGAAATCCACATTGAGTTCATCGTTTTCCTTCATGTAATATTTCCGCTCGCCGATCACACCGTCTTTTAAAGCGAACGTCTGGAAATCTTCAAGGTCCATGAAATGAAAACCGTCTTGATCATGATATAAATACTGAGCGCGCTTAGACTCTAAGTCCGCCACTTCCATCTCTTCGGTGGAAGAAAGTTTCACCTGAATGATTTTCCCGGTTTTCAATTCCTGAATGCTCGCCTGAACGAATGCGCGCTTATTGCCGGGCGTCCGGTGGGTTACCTCCGCCACCACATACACCTGCCCGTTGTGCACGATGGCGGCTCCTTTTCTCAAATCATTTGCCTGCATGAAATACTCTCCTATTCATTTAATGCCAGTACCGATAACATGTGCCGGACGTTTTCCCCTTCCTTGCGGTAAGACGGAAAGCGATCGTTCTGGCAAACGGTACAAATGCCCGAATCCTGAATTTGCTCCGGTAAAACGCCTTCGGATTTCAAATCGTCACAAATCCATTTGAACAAATCGAAATAAAAACCGGTTTCACGTTTGGCCACAAACGCCCCGAACGCATCCTGAAACTCCGGCCCCACCTGATAACAGCATGAGCGGATCATGGGGCCTGCGGCAATCATCAAATGCTCCGGCTGCGTGAGGAACTGAATGCGAAACGCCTGCACCATTTTCGAGGCGAGCCGCTTCTCCGCCCCGCGCCAGCCGATATGCGCCATTCCGATGCCCCGCTTTTTCGGATCAAAGAAAAAAAGCGGCGCGCAGTCCGCCGTGTGTATCGAAAGCGTCACGTTCGTCACATTGGTCAAAACGGCGTCCGTTCCGCGAAGCGAATCTTCCAAACTGCGGATGCCTTTTCCGGCTTCATGCGCGCCCACCCGCGCAATATTGGCGCCGTGCACCTGATCCAAATAAATCAGATTCCCGAACGAAAGTCCCAGCAGCCGGCAGAAATGTTTCCGGTGGGCGACCACAAGCGAAGGATTGCTCGCGGGGGGCATAAAATTCATCCGGAAGCGCCTGCCTGAAAAAGCAGCGGTCACCGCGTGCTTTGAAAACTTTTTAAACCGGTAACAACCCGCTTCTACTTCTTCAAGTCCCGCCCGTTTCAGAACCTTCAAACAATTTCTCCTCTGTCAGAAGCGGAAGCGCTTTCTCATTGATCGGATCGGCGTGAAAGCGTTTGCGGATCGAGCCGCCGGTCAAATAATTGCTCAAAGCCACGAACAACATTCCTTGATCGAGTGAAAGGTATTTCCGGGTCACGAGCCCCGTTTCGGGATTGACCGCATCGTAAAAACCATATTCGCCGTAAATTTGATAACGGCGCACAAGCTCGCGGAGATTTTTAATCGTCTCTTCCGGTGCAAATTCGATCGCGAGCATCACCGCATGCGGCGTGATCGCGCCCGCTTTATATCCTTTCGAACCGAGCGGCTTCGCGCCGAATTCGGAATATCCGCCTTCCGGAACCGAAGAAGGACTCATGCCCCAAACCGGATAGCTCATATCTTCAAGCCCGTATCGGATCTGTCCGAGCGCATGGTTTAAATCATTTTTCCCAAGACCTTGGGGAGCATATTTCACTTCATCCAAAATCAAAGTGGGCATCAATGCCTCAAACATGGATCCGCCCCAGCTAGGGACAAACTGAAGCCCTTTCCATTCGTAATAGCCGCCGTCATAGGTAAAACCGAGCGTGGTCCGCTTCGCGCGGTTAATCGGCATCTGCATCTGCCAGGAATATTCTTCGGGAAAAGTCCTAAAAATCCGGAACCAATGCTCCATCGGGACTTCTCCGCGGCCGATGGCGATGTAACTCGTTGCCCGTGACTCGGAATAAAACGACCCATAGTGATAATCCGAATGAACTTTCAAATGCGCAAAATAGCCGTGCGTCATCTGCTGCTCCACGGGGTCATAGAAAAAAGCGAAACTGTGCCCCGACAAAATGCGCTCGCACTGTTCCTTCAGGGCTTCCGGAAACGCGTTCTTGGCCACATAAATGCCGGCGTCCAGCCAGCCCGAGTCCACGAGCGAAACGAAGTAACTGGTCTGTTCCAGCGTCGTCGTATCGTAATAATTGTACAAAAATCCGCTTTCATGATGAACAAGCTTTTCAACCGTATCAAGCGTCCTGCGGATGCGGGAAATGGTTTCTTCCCGATCGATAAATCCCAAATCATGCGCGCTCACCAGGCACATCAGATACACGCCGATATTCGTCACATTCGTGTAATCGCCCACCCAACCGCCTTCGCTGATGGGTTCGGTTTTCCCAAGCTCAATCGTATCGAGCGGCAATTGATGTTCTTTGTCGACAATGGAATCAAAAAATTTCCAGGTGTCCCGGGCAATCATATTCAAAAATGCGCGGTCGTCTTCAGGAAATTCTTTTTTTGGAAACACCGCAGACGGAAATCCTTGAAGGCGCGCCGCCAAAAACGTCATGAATTCAACGCCTTCAATCCTGGTCGGCGTCTTTTCCATGTGCCGTTTGGGCTGGTCGATAATGTGCTGGCCGGGATTGCCGGTGCGGATAAATTTAAAATTGTCGAAGTAAAGCGTACCTGTTTTTTGAGTCACGCGGCGGCTTTCGATATTGATCACAAGCTCGTCGAGGTCCTTGCGGGCCACCAGCGGATTGCTCCACACCTCCGCGTTCGTCTGATCAAAAAGACCGGTAAACAGGTTGAGCGGAATTTGAACCGTCTGCCAGTCTTTGGTCACGTTCCGGACCAAATAAGTCCCTTTGATTTTGTCAATGCGCTCCGCGTTTTTATATTTTTTGAGTTCCACCAAAAATACCGTCGTAAACCCCGCGAGTTCATCTCCCCGCACATCAAAAGAAAGATGATCATAGGAAGTGGCGTCATAACCGCGAAGTTTGGTCCAATAGCCCGCTTTGGCGATATCGGCTCCGTCCACGTCATAGGTTACTTTAAGCGCGCGTTTGGATCCCCCGGCGCCCCCTTCTGCGTTTTCTTCCGTAACGTCGACATCCTCCGCATCCGGCGTCAGATTCCAGCTTCCGCTTTCCCCGCCCAGATAATTCTTCAGATCCTCGTCCTCAAAATCATCGATCACGATTTCATTTTCATTGGGGACGGGTTTGACCGCGGGCTTTTCCACCTGCTCACTTTTAAGCTTAAGGGTGCCGTCCGCCTCCACCCCATAAACCTTGACGGCGCGCTCCGCCCGGCAGGCAGACTGTATTGTGAAAGCAGTGCCCAAAATTAATAGGAAAGCAAAGAAATATCTTTTCATAGTTTAAACTGAAATTTGAGTTCTGCAAATTTCCCCTCTCCCCTCTGGGGAGAGGGCAGGGTGAGGGGTGAATCCGAGAATTTACCCCCTCATCCCCACCTTCTCCCCCAAGGGGGAGAAGGAATTGTGTGGAAAGTGCAGAACTCAAGCTGAAATATTGGCGTCATTGCGAGGGACAGGCCGCAATTTTGCGGCCAGGACCGAAGCAATCTCAGGACATGAGATCGCCACGTCGGCCAAAAAACAGGCCGACTCGCGATGACGGCCTGGTTGCCGCCTGAATACCTGACGATTAGGCCGTCAGTTTATCGAATTTTAGGCGGGAAGGGAAGAAAAAACTCTCCGCCGTAGGGCAGGTTTACCCCGCAAGGGGGCTGCTTCGCTGAACCTGCCCTACGAAAGATATGGTTCAAGCGCTTTTTTGGTGGAAGGACCCACGACACCGTCAGCGGCCAGTCCCTTTGCTTTTTGAAATTGAATTACGGCGCGCTTGGTGATGGAGCCAAAAAAGCCGGTGGCTTGATCGTGAAAATAACCCGCCTTTTTCAATGCGTCCTGAAGCTGCCAAACATCCTTTCCTCTCTCGCCGAACGCGAGCGCCTTTCGCGTCCCGGCTCTTTTGAACCCCGCGTGATGGTCGTACAGCGAGTTCAAATCGGCCCAAAGCTTTCGGCTGCCGAGCACGGAAATAACGGCGTTTTTGGACCCCCGCTGAATATAACCGACAAAGCAGTGGCGGGCCCTGCGGGTATAGCCGGTTTTGCCGATGACACCGCTCCTGCGCCAAAGCATTTTGTTGTGGTTTTTTAAATAAAACCGCCGCCCGGTTGCCGTATAAATCATGGCTTCTTTTTGCTTTAAAATTGAGGCAATGACGGGGCTCGCCATCGTCTCCCGCATCACAAGCGCCATATCATAGGCAGTCGAATACTGTCCTTCAGCCGGGAGTCCGCTTGCATTTCGGAAACGGGTGTTGCGGGCCCCGAGCGAACGCACCTTTTCATTCATCAGCTCGGAAAAGGCAGGTTCGGAACCCGAAATTTCAATGGCCAGCGCGCGGGCCACATCGTTTGCGGATTTCATCAAAAGCGCTCTGAGGAGATCCCGAACGCGCAGTTGATCGCCCGCGCGAAGATATAATTTGGTCGGCTCGACCGATTCCGCTCTGGAACTGACCGTGACCCATTGATCCAATGAAAGATAATCCAACACCACCAAGGCGGTCACCAGTTTTGCGGTGCTCGCCGGCGGCTGTTTGCGGTTAGGCGCTTTTGAAAAGAGAATTTGCTTGGACGCGGGATCCAGCAAAACGACGGAAGGGGCCGAAACGAGCGCGGAAACGGAGCTCATCGCCGGGCCGGGCGCGAACGATATGAAAAAAACAATTAAGGTTAAAATCGCCGTCATTTTTTTAGTCATAAGGAGCACTCTTGAACGAGACGCCTGTTTGTAGAAACGGCCGAAAAAAGAAACGCTTGAGTTTCTAGCGATCTGATTTTTTGTGCTTCCAAAAAACGATTGCGGATTCCGAATGATCTTTTTTCCGAAAATACCGACGGGCTTTTTCAATCGAAAGGGGTTTTTTGGCCCGGATGTGAATCTCCGGTTTCTGACGGCGGTTGATGCGCCTCATCGCAAAACACCTCCCTTGCGGTCAGGAGCGCCGTTCAATCGGAACATAGTCCTGCTTGAGCGGGCCCGTATAAATTTGCCGCGGCCGGCCGATGCGGGCGGGTTTGGTCTCCCTCATTTCCTTCCAATGCGCGATCCATCCCGGAAGCCGCCCGATGGCGAACATCACGGGAAACATATTGGTCGGAACGCCGAGCGCTTTATAAATAATGCCGCTGTAAAAATCGACATTGGGATACAATTTACGGCTCACAAAAAAATCGTCGGCGAGCGCCGCTTCCTCAAGCTTCAAAGCGATGTCAAGCAATGGATCCGAAACGTTGAGTTTCTTGACAATTCGATGACAGGCCTCTTTAATCACCTTGGCGCGGGGGTCATAGGTTTTATACACCCGATGCCCAAACCCCGAAAGCCGGGCGGAGGCCTTCGGGTCTTTGGCAATCGCAATATATTTTTTAACATTGCCTCCGTCCGCTTGAATTCGCTCCAGCATTTCCATCACTTCCTGGCTGGCCCCGCCATGCCAGGGACCCCAAAGCGCGCAAATACCCGCGACAATGGAAGCGAATAAATTGGTGCGCCCGCTTCCAACCAGACGAACGGTGGATGTGCTGCAATTCTGCTCGTGATCGGCGTGCAAAATGAGAAGCAGGTTCAGCGCCTTGACGGACTCCTCATCAATCTCATAATTTTCGCCCGGCAGAGAAAACATCATGTGCAGAAAATTCGCGCAATAGGACAATTTCGAGTGCGGATACACAAACGGCTGGCCGATTGACTTTTTATACGAATAGGCGGCGATCGTGCGTACTTTCGAAATCAATTGGGCGGCTGTTTTATTGATCTCGGCTTCATCCTGGGTCGGACTGAGCGAAGCGGGGTGAAATCCGGACAAAGCCGCCACCACGGAAGCGAGGATGGCCATCGGATGCGTTCCGCTTGGGTAGCCGTCGAAAAAATGTTTCACATCGGCATGGAGACTGGCTTCTTTGGTGAGCTCCGCGGAAAACTCGTTCAATTCATTTTGGGTCGGAAGTTTTTCGTGGATCAGTAAATAAGCCGTTTCAATAAAAGTGGACTTTTCGGCGAGCTGTTCGATCGGGATGCCTCGGTAACGCAAAATGCCCTTGTCTCCGTCAATAAAGGTAATCGCGCTCTGGCAGCTGCCGGTGTTGACATAGCCCGGGTCAAACGTGATCAGCGAAGTTTTGGTGCGAAGCTCGCTGATATCAACGGCCTGCTCTTTCTCCGTCCCGGTGATTACCGGCAATTCCAAGGAGGTCCCGTCAAAGGAAAGCTGGGCTTTGGAAACGGCTTTCCCGGGCTTGTCTGATGGTTGGCTGTCTGTTTTTTGTTTTTTCGTCATGGTCGGAACCGAACGCGCCATAAGAGGTTTTCTATATCATATTTTTACCCTTAAACTCAAGTGGTTTGTTTAGCTGGGTGCATCCCACTTCATCCAGCTGTCATTCTGAGGCGAAGCCGAAGAATCTATGAGTCATAGATCCTTCGCTATCGCTTGAGGATGACACGAAAAGCAACTGTATGAAGTGGTATGCACCCGTTTAGCTTATTTTAAGAAGGACGATAATAGGTAAAAAGCGGCGGTAACCATCGGCCTGGGCGCTTCTCTCGTACTCGGTGCCGTTCATTGGGACACGCTTAATTTTGGGATGATCGCGGCGCTCGCATTCACCATCGTCACCGTGTTTGATTTCATCGTCCTCGCCCTCGTGGCCGAAGAAACCGTCTCACCCTCTAAATTTTTGTTCCGCGTCATGGTGGTTGTGGTTGGGATGCAAACGGCCTTTGCTGCTATCTACCATTTTGCGGCGGATGAGCATTCCTACCTCGCCTATAACGGCGAACGCGTGACGGATTTCGTCAATGCCCTTTATTTCAGCGGCGTGACGCTGCTCACCGTCGGTTACGGCGATATCGTGCCGGTGGGAGATTTTCGTTTTACAGCCGTCGCGGAGGTTTACGGCGGGGCGCTTTTTATTTTCGCCTTTTTCACTTGGGGGCTCAGCATCATCGCCAACCGGCATTCGTCAACAGCCGGTAAAACCAGGTGATTTACTGGGCAGGCGGCGACCCATAAATTTTAATGCCGCAGCCCCATTTCGAGCCAATGGCTAGAAATGGGGTTCGGCATTAGACCCCTATCGAACAGCGTGTGTTTCGCTGGACAGCGATATCACGATCACGCTATTAAAACACCTTTTGGAGAATTTCCAGACGCGCGCCCGAACAAAGTCATAAACATTACAGCGTTGTTGTTACCACGGGATCGGAAGAAAGTCCGTCGGCGGGATCTTCGCTCACATCATCTCCGGCGACACTACCATCCACATCAGCTTCCACGCCAATATCCGCTTCACTGCCTGTGGTTTCACCGCTTGCGTCAATCTCCGCGCCTATATCCGTCGGACCGGCGACAGGAGCAAGAATTGGCTCAAGGATCTGCGTAGCAATCGGCGAGGTAATCATCGTATCAGTCTCAAGACTCGTCTCTACAAGGCCGCCGGTCTCTTCCACGCCAATCAGAGACCCTCCCGCTACATCTGTGCCGATATCGATCGTATCACCGCTGGTGTCTAAAGCTGCATCTGCTTCGACACCACCTTCGCCCACAGAGGCATCAACATCCAATAGCGCATTGTCACCTGATGGAGTTTGATCGTTATCCGGAGAACCGGTATCAAGACCTGCATCAGCATCAATCCCGCCGCTCGTATCCCCTGCTGGCGTGTCAGCGCTCAAATCCGCGTCCGCATTGACTGTGTCGCCCGTACCGCCGCCTGTTTGCGTATCCACGCCGAGATCAGCGTCCACATTCGTTCCGCCACTTGCATCATCTGCATTGCCGCCTGTCGTCAAATCTCCACTGCCCGTATCACCTCCGCCACCTGCTCCCGGCGGACTGCTTCCTCCAATAGCACCCACACTTGTTCCAGTGCTCGGTCCCTGGTTCGCCGGCGCTCTTCCCGCATCCGAAGGACTTAGTCCCGATCCCACCGGCATGCCCGGCTCTCCGGCGCCAAGGTCGTATTTACCGGGCCCCAACAATCCCGAACCAGTCCCCAAACCGCCGAGCTCTTGATCGACATCGAGATCGCGCTCTTCACTCCACGTCTTTGCAAATACGGACCTGGTGGTGGCGAAGGACAACACGGTTACGCTGAAAATCAGGATACCTGCAAATTTCTTCATAATCATTCCTTCGTTAAATTGAAAATACAACTCCCCCGCCCGCCATATGACGGTTGCGGTCAAAGAAATTGTTGTCATTGCCGGACTTGATGAATCGGTAAAATGCCCGCGTGGCAATCTTGGGCGTCCAGTGATAGGTTAGTGCCGAATAAATATCCCAGCGCGCGTCCTCGCGCTCTTCAAGATCAAGCCGGGATAAAGAAGTAAAATCAGGATAAGCGCCAAAATCAAATCCAGCAGAGGCATCGGCGTCCAGTTTCTTGACAAAATCCACAGGCGTATGAATACCGATGCGGCTCAAGACACCGCGCCGGTCAAAATTGTCTCCCCGGCTGGCGTTAATGTTAAATTCTTCTTTGACAAACAGAAATCGTTTGAGGCCGGCAGTATAAAAATACTGTGTGAAACCAAACCCCATGCGCAGCCCGTCGCGAGAAGTCCGGGGAGGATCGGATCCGTCTGGCCCGAAATTGACGACATTAAATCGGCTGTAAATATGCGAACGGGTGCGTTTGAAAAAAGAAGAGTCCGCGCTTAGGTAAAAGCGATTGGATACGGAAAAGAGATGACTTTTGAGGAAATTCGACCGGAAATCATAACGGCCGCCAAAGAGTACCGCGCGCTTCCCAAAAATCTGGCGTTTTTTGGCAACTACAGCAAATCCGTGTGAATGAAAATTTACTTTGCTTGTCTTCTCTCCGCTATGGAGCGTCTCCTGACCTACGTAGAGAAGATCAACACGCGTATCGCGGCGCATGACGGGAGCATAGCCCGCTGTCCAGCTCATGAGATAATCAATCCCCCGCTTGGGAGGGCCGAGCCGCGTCAAGGTCTCATCATCGGGAATCAACAAAGGATTGCTGTCATAAGCCATCCCGCCTTTACCCGTGAAATAATAGCGCTTCTTGGACGCTTTCTTTCCCACACGCATACGATTGAGTTCCGCCTGCGCCCAGTGCCGATAAGCCGTCTCCCGGACGTCCAATGTAGCACGAAATTCACGGGCGGCAGCTTCCGCCTTTCCCTTACGCTTAAAGGCGCGGGCCAAAAGAATGCGCGTAGGTCCATGATTCGGATTTTGAGCAAGGATTTTCCGGTAAAGAGCGATCGCCTCATCCATGCGCCCCAACTGCTCGAGCGTCAAGGCGCGGTATCTTAAGATCAGCGGATCGTTGGGATACTTCTTTAACAGCCCGTCCGATGCGGCAAGCGCTTTTTTATAGCCGCGCGCTTTAAATGATTTAGCGAAGGGACTTGAGAGAAATTCTTCAGTAGAAATCCGCGCGGAACTTGTTCCTTTGGTTTCGTCACTTGAAACAGCGTAGGTATTTAAACTAATAAGAAAGAGAGCAGACAAAATCCAGACAATAGAGCGAGGACAAGAAAAATTTAAACGGTTTAAAATAAGGCACTCACATTTTTTTATTCCTAGTTATCAATTTTTGCATGGATATAACCTAGCTTATTATGTATCGGCTAACAGAAAACCGCGCTTGATAAAAAGATTCTTTTGAAAAAATAATGGTAGGCCTAAAAATTAATGATCAATATTTGTCCGTGGATGTCGAAAAATGAGTAGGAGTGGTGCTCAACGCCCGGCGTTAAGCTGAAACATGTCGTATGATTTGTGAGAGTGTTTTGATAGAGTTGTCCCCCGAGGAAGAAAGGGGCAACGAAATGGAAGAGGGGAAGAGAAGACGGTTAATGGGAATCGGAGAGAGAATCGGGAGAATCGGAGGCGTTACTGTAAGTGCCGGGCTAGCGCGGAATTAACTCTGTGCAGAAAAAAAGGTAGCTGGGCTGACGCTAAAACGCTTACTAAGACGTTCAATGTGCTCTCGTGTTAATTTCCGTTTGCCACGGAGAATATCTGAAACCACGGATTGACCTCCGAAATCTGCGGCAAGATCGTATTGACTTAAATCATTTTCCTCCATGAGAAAACGAAGCACTTCTTCCGGATTGGCTGATTTAAGAGGAAACGCTTTTTTCTCGTAGTTTTCAAGAAACGGTGTAATCGATTTAATATATTCTTGAATGGTTGTCTGGATTGTCTTAGTCAAATTATCCATCTCTAATTCTCTCATAAGAATATTAACTGCCTTGTAATAATGATCGTACATTTTCTTGTTTAGAATTGGGCGTGGAGGAAAATAGAGATAGAGCCATTTTGCAAAAGGGTGATTTATCGGATCTTTAAAAGGTTTCAATTTTTCTTCTAACATAGTGATTGTCATTTATGTTCTCCATTTACCTTTGTCATATTCTGCGTGAGTTAGTACATACTCAATTCCCACGGTTGTAGTCGCATAAAAAATCAAACTGATCAATCTATATTTATTTCCTGAAATATTAAAAACCGTATGCGGCCTTACATAGTCCGCCGACCCGAATGTTTCTTTTAAATGATTAAAATGCTTATAGTTATTTTGCTTCATGGTTTGCAGCCAACTCGTCAAAGAACTATTTGAGTCTGGGTAGCGATCGATGAATGCATAAATATTCCCTGTTCCAATCACGATCATAAGGGATGATAGCATATTGCTATCATTTTGTCAAACTCTAGCATTAAATAAAAGTACGGGTCGCGTTTCTTACGCTCCGTGAACCGCTCGGGGATTCCGCTCCGGCTCGCACCTTTCAATTCACACAGCCATTTTATAGCAGGTTTGAGCAAGGCCGCAAACAATTTGTCTTCGGCAAAAGGCCGGAGGACCTTTCCGGCGTTGATACGATCGACCAAAGGATTTGGGAGAAGCACCAGACCTACCTTCAGCGGCTTGAGAATTTCCCGCTAAAAAAAGCCGCCTATTACCGTAAACTCCAGGAATCCACCGGTATTCGCAGTGTTCGCGGTTTGGCCGAGATCACGGGCGAAGATTGGTCCACCATCGCAAGGTTCTGAGAACGCTGGAACTGCCTCAAGGGATCCAAGATTTTCTTTCAAAGAATCCCTTCCCCGAATTCGTGAAACACTTTCACCTTCACCGGCTCCTGGAGCTCGTCCGGCTAGGTGATGAGAACCTTCAATTTGCCCGCTTGAGGGAAATGCTTGATGAAATCAATCCCGATGCCCTTCAAGGAAAAATAGAGGGTTCACTATGAGTATTCATAGAGCTGTTCATAGTATAAATTCTATTTGGCACTGGATCGGACGCTGCTGGTTTTGGGTCACGTTTATCTGGGTTTGGATAAGAGCGATTTTCTTCTGGTGATTTTTGCGGTTCTTGTTTGGGATTTCACGGACCTTCTCGGAATTCCGCTTACCAAGCTTTTCGCCAAAGAAGACCCTGCCGTGATTCAGGCCCGAATCGAGCAGGAGGAAAGAAAAAAGATCGTGGAGTGGGCCCAGGCCCACTGCCGACATATCCATAAGCGAAACGGCCTTTGGAATTACTTCTGCCC
>CAYJWM010000050.1:0-11790 GCA_964373885.1 uncultured bacterium
TCCGCGCAAGTCCTCACCTTCACATGGATGAGACAGGATGGAAAGTGAGCGGAGTTGTGGTGGATCATCTTCCCAGAGGCGAACAAACGAAGTTTCGCTTGAAGCTCCAGGCGGCCTATGAGAAGCCAACCTACACCGAAGCCAAAGAAGCGCTCTTGAAGATTCAAGGGGAGCTTCGCCTTCTCAATCAATCGGCAGCAACCAGTCTTGAAGAAGGTCTTGAGGAGACTCTTACCCTTCACCGGCTTGGGCTCTTCGAGAAGCTCGGAACAAGCTTCAAGACCACCAACGTGATCGAATCCATTCAGGCCAGACTGGGTCAATACACCGACAAGGTGGATTACTGGAAGAACTCAGATCAGAACAGCGGTGGGTGGCTTCGGCTCTTCTGGATCTTGAGCCGCGCTTAAACAGAGTGAAGGGAATGAACATCTTCCTGAACTGCGCCGCGCAATCCAGCGTGATCTCGGGATCAAAACACAGGAGCAGATTGCGGCATGAATACCGGGAGCTTTGCTTCAATTTCAACTAAAAATGGGATTGACTCGTTATTGCGGTTAATCATGAGTTAGAACTTGTTATAGAGTAAAGCTTTGGTATACTGTTGCTTTTTAGGGATTCCCGGAGAGCAGCGGTTTGGAAACTAGCGGAAAATAAAACGGCTAATAATAATGCCTTCCTATCATCTTTCTTTTGAACAAGATTGAACAAGTCTTTCATTTAGTAGAGCAACGGTATAGCAGGAAATGTTTTTATATTACGATAAGGAGTGAAACGTGGAGAATTACACCAATTTGGAGCAATTTATAGACACTACTGAGACACCAAGGGGTGGTCGCGTGTGGAAAGGGCGAAATCTTCTATTCCGCAACCATTTTAGAACTAACAGCTTGCAACAATAAAGCCCATGTAGCTCAGCGGTAGAGCAGCGGTTTCGTAAACCGCAGGTCGTCGGTTCAAATCCGACCGTGGGCTCCAGTCGACGCATGGATCAAAAAAAACTTTTTTATCTTGTTCTCCCGACTCTTGTACTATTTTTATTTTTTTTCACCTTTTGGTATCTCATTTATTTCGAAAAAAGTTCGGAGCTTGTATTCGGAAGTTTTGCCTTGATGGGGGCGCTTTTTTTATATTCGCTCGGCCGCTCCTGGAAAGGGGCCCAGGAATTTGGGCTCCGGTTCGACAATTTGGCTTCTAGCATTCGCGCCGTTTTGCTGCCCATGGCTGCCTTGATTGGCGTGAGCGTTTTGATTTCCTCGAGATCACCTCATACGTTCAAGCTTTCAATATTGGGCGAGCTTCCAAGTTTTTTTGTGTGGGGCCTCATCCAGCAAGGCGTGATTCAGGGCTATTTTTTCCGCCATTTTGAATCCGTTTTTAAGCCCCGCCGCCGGCTCACTATTTTTTGCACGGCGCTTGTCTTCGGGCTTCTGCACAGCCCCAACCTTCATTTGATGGCCATCACCTTTTTAGGCGGCGTTTATCTGTCTTGGCTTTTTTCAAAATATCGTAATTTGTTCGCCGTCGGCTTGATGCACGGAATGATTTCTCTGGTCTTGGTAAGTGTTTTAAAGCCGGCCGGATTTATTCCCAATTACCGGGTCGGCCCGGAACCGATGAGTCCCATTCGAACTCTTATTCATCAGCACAAAGCGCCCGGGGACCAAGTGGGTGGAATGGGTGCAGGTGATATTCCATCGAGTTTAGAGCATGATTTTGAAGCGGAGTATCACGCCCTCCAATCCGAGGATGATTTAATTCGTTTTTTAAAACGGAGAGAAAACGTGTTTGTCGTTCTGTCCAGAGAGGATTATGAACGGTTTATCACCCGTCATCCGGACAGAGCGGGTTATCTTTGGAAATCATCTTTGGTATGGAAGCGGAAATTTCCGGAAATGAAGAGAAAAGTAACGGAGGCAATTTTAAAACTCGACGGGCATCGGCTTCATACACTCTTCCGCGCCTCTCTGGTGTTGATTTCCAATCGACCGCTGCCGTCTCGGACGACTGCTTCGCTGCCGTCTCGGACGACTGCTTCGCTGCCGAGTGCGCGCGGTTAAGGACGATCGCTATCTATTTTTGCGTAGATGCGCCGGGAGAGTTTTGAGCATTTCCCGGTATTTAGCGACGGTGCGCCTCGCGATTTTGATGCCGTTTTCTTCAAGAAGTTTCATGAGTTTTGCATCACTTAGCGGCTTTCGCTTGTCTTCGGCGGCGATCAAGTGTTTTAAACGCTCGAGGGCACTTGCCTGAGATTCTGAGGCGCCATCGCTATTTTCAAGTTTGGCGGAGAAAAAACTTTTGTAGGGAATCGTGCCTTGAGGGGTGGCGATGTATTTTCCGCTGGTCGCCCGGCTGACGGTGGATTCGTGCACATGGATTTTCTCGGCAATGTCTTTCAAGCGCAGCGGCTTCATGTGGGCAAATCCTTTCAGGAAAAAATCCTGCTGGACGCGCATCAGCTCTTCTGTGATTTGGCGCAGCGTGGATTTCCGTTGCGCCAGCGCCCGGATCAAATCTAACCCTGATTGAATTTTTTGCCTTAAGAATTCTTTCGTCTTCGGATCTGCTTTTTTGTCACGTGCCAGCTGGCGGTACATTGAGTTGATCCTTAGTTCGGGAATCCGCTCGTGATGGAATTCGACCGTCAAAGCATTTTCTTCTTCCGGATGAAGCGATACGGTGGCTTCCGGTGTGATGAAGCTGGGTTCCGTTTGGTTAAAGACGAGCCCCGGTTTTGGTTCCAGCCGCGCAATCAGCTGATAGGCCATTTTGATTTTTTCGTGCGTGGTGTTCAAGGTGCGGGCCAGCGCGTCCATTTGTTTGCGTTCAAACACAGCAAAGTGTTTTTCGAGAATCTCACGGGCCAGCGCGGCCGCATCACCCGATGTTTTTTTCAATTGGATGAGCAGGGTTTCCTGAAGGTCCCTCCCACCGATGCCGGGAGGGTCCAGAGTTTGAATGGCTTCGAGGACGGCTGAAACTTGAGCAGGGGACGCCTTTGTCGCTTCCGCCAGTTCTTCAACGGTGGCCCTAAGACGGCCGTCCTCATCAATATTTCCAATGATTTCGCGGGCAATCTTTTTTTCTTCCTCAGAGAGATCTAAAAAGGCAAGCTGCCACTCGAGATAATCCGCCAAGGTGGGCGGTTTCGTCAACAGGGTTTCTTGATAATTTCTTTTCAGCTGTACATCTTCCAGATCATTTTGGGAAAGGTCGGAAGCGAATTCATCGGCAAGCATTTCCTTCGAGGTCTTGAGCGCTTCCAGTATGTCCTGAACCCGCTCGTCATTCTTGCGGTCGATTTGGCCGTCCGTCTCGCCCTCAAGGGGCTCTTCGGAGGGATTCGGCTGCACTTCTTCCAAAACGGGGTTTTGGGCCAGTTCTTCTTCTACCTTTTGCTCCAATTCCATCACCGGAAGTTCGAGCAATTTCAAGAACTGCCTAAGCTGAGGGGCCAGGATGATCTTTTGTAACTGGGTCTGATTGAGCTTAAGTTCCATAAAAAGAGACTATCACTTTTTGCTTTTTTTGTCAAAAAGCACGTTCCTCACCCCGTATTTATAAGTCCTGATAAATCAAGGCCTTAAACAAGATTGACAGACGGAGAAAGCATGTATAAAATAACCAATTTGTGTATTTCCATACGGATGAGATAAGCAGGAACATCAACCCGAAATTCCCATATCAATGTCTTCTCATTGCTTGTGAACGCTGAGCCGCGGAGCATGACAGAATTGGCACAAGAGCCGTCTACACGCAAGCCCAAGAAAAATGTCCCGGAGGGCTTATGGGCGAAATGCGCCTCATGCGGCCACGTGGTGTATTCCAAAGCGCTTCGGGAGAATCTGTCCGTCTGTTCCAAATGCAATTATCATTTTGTCATTGGTGCTTTGGAGCGTATGGAACAGCTCCTCGATGCCGGGACTTTCCGCGAATTAGACTGCCGTCTGAAAACACTTAATCCCCTGAGTTTTAAGGGTGCTAAATCTTATCTGGAAAAATTAAAACAAGATCAGAAAAAAACCACTTTGGACGAAGCCGCCGTAGCGGGAGAAGCGCTTTGCGAAGGGAAGAAAATCGCGTTCGGAGTGACCGATTCCCGGTTCATCATGGGTTCCATGGGTTCCGTGGTGGGGGAAAAAATTACCCGGCTGATTGAACATGCCCGCGATTCCAAGCTTCCGCTGGTCATTGTTTCCGGTTCCGGCGGCGGCGCGCGCATGTACGAAGGTGCTTTGAGTCTGATGCAGATGGCCAAAACGTCCGCCGCCCTGTCCCGATATGCCAAGACCAAACTGCCTTTCGTTTCCGTGCTGACGCATCCCACCATGGGCGGGGTGATGGCCAGTTTTGCGTCGCTTGGCGATTTCATTATCGCGGAGCCGAAAGCGCTGATCGGTTTTGCGGGCCCGCGCGTGATCGAACAGACGATTCGCCAGAAACTGCCGGCGGATTTTCAAACTTCCGAATTTCTTCTGGAGCATGGTTTAATCGACATGGTCGTAGAACGCAAAGATTTGAAGAAAACCATTGTACAGTTGATTTCTTTTTGCTCGAGCCGGGGGTAATCAGTCAATGGCGCGCGTGGTCCTTAAAAATGTCGTAAAGATATTTTCCGGAAGTGTTCCTGTGGTCAATCAAGTCAGTCTGGACATTGCGGACAAGGAATTCGTGGTGCTGGTAGGGCCGTCGGGCTGCGGGAAATCCACAACGCTTCGGATGATTGCGGGCCTTGAGGCCGTCACCAGCGGCGAAATCTATATCGATGGCCAAATTGTCAACGATCTGCCGGCAAAAAACCGAGATATCGCCATGGTGTTTCAAAATTATGCCCTGTACCCCCATATGACTGTTTATGACAACATGGCTTTCGGATTGCGCTTGCGCCATTTCCCCCAAAAGGAAATTGACAGGCGCGTTCGCGATGCGGGCGAGATTTTGGGCATTATGGACCGGCTGAAGCGTAAACCGAAAGAACTTTCGGGGGGTGAGCGTCAGCGTGTGGCGGTCGGCCGCGCCATTGTCCGGAAACCAAAGGTGTTTCTTTTCGATGAACCGCTCAGCAATCTGGACGCGAAATTGCGCGTTCAAATGCGGGCCGAGATTCAAAAACTGCACAATCGCCTGCAATCGACTATGATTTATGTGACCCATGATCAGGTGGAGGCCCTGACCCTGGGTGACCGCATTGTGGTCATGAAAGACGGGTTGATTCAGCAAATTGCCGATCCGGTGCAGTTGTACGAATCTCCTATGAATAAGTTTGTCGCCGGTTTTATCGGTTCTCCTCCCGCCAACTTTTTAAGCGGAAAATTAACGGCCCAAAATGACGAACTTTATTTCACGGATGATGGAATTCGCCTTAAGGTGTTGACGCAGTATCAGGAGCGGCTCGGGCCGTATGTCGGAAAAGACATTATTTTTGGGATCCGTCCGGAGGATATTTACGATAAGTTGTTCGCGCAGGGCGCTTCGGAGGAGTTTATGATTACGGCGACCGTTGATTTGGTGGAACCGATGGGTTCTGAAATTTATCTGTATTTTTCAGTGGGGCGGAATAACTTTATCGTGCGGGTAAGCAACCAGGACACCGCCTCCGCCAATCAAGATGTTCAGCTGGTTTTTGACATGTCGAAGGCCTATTTTTTTGATCCTGCAACCGAACGAGCGATTGTTTAACCCTGTCTTCGCGCCGTCTCAAAGACGAATCTTATTGCGCGCGCTTATGTGTGCGACCACCGGTTAAATGGATTCGCCCAGCCCTCCTACGGTTCCATCTGTGCGGTTTTCCAAACCAAAGTTTGGAAAACAAATTTTGTTCCTCGCCGCTTTTTGCTCGCTTTTTTCCCTGATTTATCTGGGAATTTTTTTACTTCACCGTGCAAGTCTTGAACCCGACCCTTACCGCGGGGCGTTATCTCTTGTTTTGTTCCTGTTTTTTATTCCCACCTTGCTGAGCTGGGCGCTCGGGCGCTGGGTAGGCGCGGCCCTTTTTGGGACGGTGGCGACCGCCTTCGCCGTTTTATCGAATTGGGTGGTGCAGTGGAACGCGTTTCTTATTTTCATTCCCGCGCAATGGGTCCTTTGTTTTTTACTTTTGTGGCTGGATCAAATCAAACACAACGAAACGGTGGCACATGAGGTGGAAATCGAAAAGGAAACCAATGAGCGGAATGATTTGGAATTGGCCTTTCGGGAAAAAGGGACCAGCATCAGTGTTTTGTTTGAAAAATACGCAAGTTATTACAACTTACGAAATCTGGCGATTGATTTTTCGACCACCCTTTCCTTGGGCGAGCTGAGCCAGACGATTATATCCAAAACACATGAGCTGATTCCGCAAAGCGAGTCGTATTTGCTTTTTCTCGCCGATCCTGAAAATGGAACTCTGAGTCTCGTGGCATTTAAACATGCGGGCACAGGGAAGTGGGCTGCGCCCAAGACGGGCAACCTGTTTGACTCTTTTGTCATTCGAAATCGCCAGTCGTTAATCGTCATGGACATTCAAAAAGATTTCCGCTTTGACCTGAAGAAGGCATCTGAAATCGAACCGATTCGGAGCGTCATCGCTTCTCCCCTCATGCACGAAGGAAAAGTGGTGGGAACGCTCAGAATCAATTCCCCGGCACCGGAGTGTTTTTCGACAGATGATCTGCGGCTTTTGGACGCGGTCGCCACACTGGCTTCTTCCGCCGTTTCGAATTCCATTTTATTTCAAAAGACCGAAGAGCTTGCGATCCGTGATTCATTAACCGGTCTTTACGTCCATCGGCACTTTCTGGAACGCCTCGCCGAAGAACATCGGCGAAGTCTCTTAACCCATGCTCCGATGGCGCTGCTCATGTGCGATTTGGATCATTTTAAGGATACGAACGACCGCTACGGGCATGGGGTGGGGGACTTGGTGCTCACCGAAACGGCAAAGATTTTGAGCTCTGCCAAGCATCACGGAATTGCGGCGCGCTATGGCGGCGAAGAATTTGCGATCCTGATTCCAAAAGCGACCAAAAAGGAAGGGAAGCATGCTGCGGAAGCGATTCGGGCCGCCGTGTCCGATATGAAAGTGACCGTCCGGCGGGAAACGATTTCGATCACGATTTCCATCGGTGTTTCTTCGATTCCGGAAGACACGTTGGATGCGGAAGAATTAATACAGCTTGCGGATGAACGGCTTTATGAGGCCAAGAAAAGAGGGCGAAACCGGGTATGCTGAAACACCCCATTGTTTTTTTGGGCGTCGCGGCCCTGTTCCTTTGGTTTCAGTTTGGCGCCGGCGCGAGCCCTTCTTACTGGTTTTTTGTCATGCCCGTGGTTTTTCTCTTCCTTCTGTATTTTTTGATCGCAGAGGACAGGGTTTCGTTTGGCTCGACCGTTCTTCTCTTTTTTCTTTCCGCCGCATTCGGGGCCATTCAAAAAAAAGGATTTTCTTACGTTTATCTGCCCCTTCTCGGCACGCTCGTCTCAGCGGGCGCATTTGTCATCGTCTTTTTTTACATTCGCCGGTGGAATGCAAAAATTCGAGACACAGAAGCGAGACGGTTCCGCACAGGCGAGGAGACCAAGGTGCTCAAGGCCAGGTTTAAGGAACGAGAAGAAAGTCTCCGCCATTTGGAAGGACAGGTGGCGGGCCTGATTCATCTTTTTGAAATGGCGCGCAACTTTAACGAATGCCTGGCGTTTCAGGAGCTTCTTTCGGTATTGGACCAGAAAATCGTTCCGGAACTTTCGTTTATACGCGGGACCATGGTTTTGGTGGACCCGCTGGATCGGTCGGAGGAGCGGTTCAGACGCGCGCTTTCCTTTGGGCGCCAAAAGCGCCAGGACGCGGAGGTGACCGAGACGTTTGCCAAGGAATGCCTGGGGCTTTTGGATTCCTTGACGCAGGTGGTTAAAATCGAAACCGAAAGCAAAATTGAGAAAAGCCGTCTTGATGGCTGCGAGGTTCAATATCCGCTGTGGGTGTTTCCGCTGGCGGCGGAGCATCATTTGATTGCAGTGCTCGCCATTGAGGGAGGGGTGATTTCTGATTTTCCGAAATTTGAAATTTTGGCGTCGCAATTAACTCTGCAAGTAAAGAAAATCCAGCTCTACGAAACCGTCCGGGAAATTTCCATTGTGGACGGACTCACGCAGACTTTCGTGCGCCGCCATTTTTTAGAGCGCTTTCGCGAAGAACTGGTGCGTGCGATCCGGTATCAGTTCCCGCTTTCGGTTTTAATGGTAGACGTTGACCATTTCAAAAGATATAATGACCAATTCGGGCACCTAATCGGTGACCGCACCCTTCGCGAAGTGGCCCAAGTGATTCGTGAAAACATCCGAAAAGTGGATGTCCTTGGCCGCTACGGAGGCGAAGAGTTCATTGTGGTGGCCCCGGAGATCGGAAAGCAGCAGGGACTGGAGCTGGCAGAACGTATTCGCTCTGCCGTCGCGCATCGTCGGCTTCGTTTTTACGGAGAGGACACGCAGGTGACGGTAAGCATCGGGGCGAGTTCCTTTCCGGACGATCTCGGGCAAGACGCCATCACGGAATTTTCGGAAGAGTATATTCAACATTTAATTTACCGTTCCGATCAGGCGCTTTACCGTGCCAAGGAAGAGGGCCGCAATCGGGTGGCCGCTTTCGGCCAAAGCTGAGCCCGAGGGAGGACAGATGAGATGAAGTTCTTTTTGGATACCGCCAATTTAGATGAAATCTCGGAAGCCGTCAGCTGGGGTGTATTGGACGGCGTCACCACCAATCCTTCGCTCGTCAGTAAAGAAGGGCATGAGTTTAAGCAGTTAATCCGCCAGATTTGCTCCATTGTCCACGGCCCTGTCAGCGCTGAAGTGGTCTCGACGGTGAAAGAACAGATGGTCGCCGAGGGCGAGGAATTGGCGCGCATTCACCCCAATGTCGTGGTAAAAATTCCCTTGATCGTAGAAGGTTTAAAAGCGCTGAAAGAGTTGAGCGCTAAGGGAATTAAAGTCAATGTGACGCTTTGCTTTTCCGCCAATCAGGCCCTGCTGGCGGCCAAAGCGGGCGCTGCCTACATCAGTCCGTTTATCGGCCGGCTGGACGATATTTCACATGAAGGAATGTCGGTTATCCGGGACATCAAAACCATTTATACGCAATTCGGCTTTAAAACCCAAATCTTGACGGCCAGCGTGCGGCACCCGCTGCATGTGTTGGAAGCGGCCAAATTGGGCTCCGATGTGGCCACGATGCCTTTCAAAGTGCTGGAGCAAATCGTGAAGCACCCCCTTACGGACATCGGACTTAAGAAATTCCTGGCAGATTGGGAACAGTTTCAGACAACGAACACCACAGCTTCGAAGATACGTTGATCGGTTCCACTGGATTATTTTGACGATGACTAACGAAAAGCGTGACAGCTCATTGGGCCGCGCGAGTGGTGTCTCAATCGTCTTTTTGATTTTCCTTTTTTTTCTTTTCAGTCCGTGGGGCCGAGCCGCTCAAGAAGAACCTGCAAAAGAAACTCCCAAAACCCCTCAAAAAGGCCAGATCGAAGCCACGGCCGATGATCTTCAATACGATAAGAACAATCGAAAACTGGTCGGCGTGGGGAATGTCGTGGTGGTGCAGGATAACATTCAAATGACAGCGGACCGGGCGGAGCTCAACGTGGACACAAAAGAAGCCGATGCCGAAGGTCATGTGACCGTCCGAAAAGGGAAGTATGGGGCGCTTTCGGGTGAGCGGGCATCTTTTAATTTTGACACAAGCCAGGGTACATTTCCGAGCGGCCGGTTTAGTTTTTTTCCATGGTTTGGCCATGCGGAACATATCGAGCAAGTGGAGGATCGAAAAATAAAGGCGACCAATGCCTTCATCACCTCCTGCCCTCTTCCGCATCCGCACTGGGATATTCATGCCAGCCGCACCACCATCTACCCCGGCGATAAAATTGTGGCTTGGAACGTGTTCTTCCGGATTTTGGAAGTGCCCGTATTTTGGCTTCCCTATTTGTCTATTCCACTTGATTATGACCCAATCGGACTGACGCCCGGCTATTCCAACCGTTACGGAGGGTTTATTTTGGGCTCGAAGGGATTTTCCATCAATGAGAACATCAAAGGGCGGCTCCGGGCCGATTGGTTCTCAAAACGCGGCTTTGGCGCCGGCACTGACATTCAATATAAGTTTGAGCGGCTGGGAATCGGGGAAGTGAAAATTTACGGGATTCGCGATAAACGCGCGCCGAATCAGCGGGCGGACAACCCGTTTGAGGATCGAAGCAAAGGAAGCGAAAACCGGGGCCGGGCCAGCTGGAAGCATAAAATGGCTTTAGATCCTTTGACAACCGTTCAAGTGCAGTGGCATGAGCTTTCGGACAGGGAATTCTTGCAGGATTTTTTTGAGCGCGAACATCGCGAGGAAATCGATCCGCAATCCTTTGTGACCGTCACGCGCAATTCGGGCGCGTACAGTCTTTTGGGCCATTTTGAAAAGCGCACCAACCGGTTTCAATCGGTGGGTGAGAAACTTCCTGAGATTTCCTTCACGTGGCTTCGGAAACCCCTTTTCGGGACCAATTTTTACTACACGAATCAGGAAGGGTTTGTAAACTTTGACCAAACCAATGCGTTTGCCGCGGACGGTTCCAATACGGTGCAGCTTGACACCGACCACGAACTTTCCTATCCGCTCAGGTTTTTTAAGGCGTATAACTTCATTCCCTTTGTGAATTTTAGAGAGGATTATTTTACCAAAAGCAAATCCAAAGAGCATCACATCACCCGATCGATCGGGGGAGGCGGTTTTGACGCAAGCACGCGGTTTTACCGTACCTGGGACTACGAAGGAAAACCCTTCGGCATTGAAGTGAATCAATTGCGCCATGTGTTGGAGCCCATCGTTCAGTATAACTCGATCCATTTGTCTACCGTCGATCCCCGGAAACTGGTCATGACAGGGCGGGGAGACAATCTGGACAATCAGGATATAATTACCTTTGGCGTTGAAAACCGGATCCAAACGAAACGGAAAGCAGGTGAGGGATTCCAGCGGGTGGATTTGGTAAGTTTCAATACATTTCTGGACTTTAATTTCGGGCCGAGTTCGGAAATTTATAAAACGCGGAACACGCAATTCACAGAGTCGCGCACCGAAATTACCTTGCGCCCTTATGATTGGCTGGCGTTTCGAGGCAATACCATAGTGAATATTACGAAGGGCCGTTTGGCTTCGAATGATGTGGATTTGGTGTTGGATCGCGAGCGTTGGCTTCTGGCGCTCAGTTATCGCTATGCCTTTCGTCAAGAAGGAGCAGGGGTGTTTTCCACCGGCGAAGACCGGAGTAATCAATTTATTGCAGATACCGTTTATCGCGTGAATGACCGGTGGAATGTAGGCGGGTATATCCGTTGGGAGACCATTACCAACGTTTTGCAGGAGGCGGAAGTGCGCGCTACCCGTGATTTGCACGACTGGCTTTTGGATTTCGGCTTCAATATACGCAAATCAAGCCAGACCAATGTGAAAGGCGGAACAAACAAGGAGGTATTTTTCCAACTGCGGCTTAAAGCGCTTCCGGTGATCGATCTCCATACCGGGCATCGCGCCTCCTTTTCCCAGCCCAGGATTGGGAAACATATCAGCGGCGCGAATGAAGCGCCGCTTCCTCCCTCCTACAGTGTTTCGCCCGATGCTCAGTATGTATCACTTACCACGCCTTAATTTCTCTCCGGATCTTATCCCATGAAAATCGCCATTATCGGTGCAGGGCATGTCGGTTTGGTGACGGGAGCTTGTTTTGCCGACCTGGGCAATGAAGTGATTTG
>CAYJWM010000051.1:0-7619 GCA_964373885.1 uncultured bacterium
AGCAGTCGTCGCAGACGGCAGCGCAGCAGTCATCGCAGATGGCAGCGCAGCAGTCGTCGCAGACGGCAGCGCAGCAGTCATCGTAGATGGCAGCGCCGAGGGCTCCCGCGATTTACGAAACCATTCGCAGGAGAGAAAATACGCGTTAGCGAGGCGAGAGGTTTTCCAAACCAAGTGTTAAAATTTTCCGGTGAGGCGGGTGAAAAATCCGTGATGGGTGAAATCGTTAAGCGACCTTAAGTCGTCGTCAAAATCGGTGAAATTATAACCGAGCCCGATACGCACATAATCCATGATCTCACGGTCCAGTTCCACCAGCACCCCGTGCTTCATGGCTTCCAGAAGCTCGACGTCCCAGAGCAGACGGTATTCCAGCACCAAATCCCATTTGCGCGTCACGTGGAAATTGAGCCGGTTCACCCAAAGAAAATTCCCGATATAAAACGCATCTCCTTCGGCCTCAAGAGAGGCGCGCCGATAGGCAAATTTTTCCACAAGCCCCAGATAAGGCGGCAATACCTCATACCCAAATTCGACCCCAAAAATGTGAGAAGTCTCCTTGGTCTCGATTCCAAAAATATCGGGTGTGTCAAACTGAGCTTCGGCTCCGACTTCCTCAAGCCAAGTATACCGGGTAATCACATTTAACCGGTTGTGCCGGACCGGGCGGTAGGCAAAACCCGTGTTCAATTCGGTAAAGGATGCATCCGTGGCAAAAGCATGATTTCCAAGCTTGTTGGTATCCGAACGGTTAAACCGAAGCGAATATCGCCAGTCCTCATTGACTTTCCAATCGAGTGTATCCCGGAAAAACCACTGCAGGCGGTTGTCCGTCCCGCCGCCGTAACGAAGTTCATAGCGGCTGATGATTTTCAAAACGTCCCGGTCCACGTAACGCACCTCCAGAGCACCCGCATTTCGATGAGAGTTAATCGCGTCGATGTCATTCAGCATGCTCCGTTCGAAACTGAAACCTGCGCTCCAGCGATCGCCCAGCTTTGTGTCATAGCCCAAAATATTCGCGAGCCGTTCTCCTTGTCTGTAACTGGAAAACTCGCGCTCGCTATAGAAACGGCTTTTGGAATTGACTTGGGTGGAACTGCCGAGCGTCGTGGTGACGTGCCGGTCTTCGCCGTCGGCGGCAGGGCCGGTTTTAAAATGGCTGTACACATTCGTCGTCTCGGAGGTTTTCACCTCAAAACCGAGAAGCGTCGAATCGCCGATGTTGCCGGCCATTTCCTCGATTCGCACCGTGCCTTTTCCGTTCAATACGGTTGCCTCAACACCGGCTCCGGCTTGATGATTCGGTCCGCTTATCCCGCTCCACGATACCTGTCCCTTGAGATACGGCATGAGGTCTTCAGAAAATCGATAACCGGCCTTTACGGCAGCGGCGTTCTGAAACGCCACATCATCAAGCGCCGTATCAAGGCCGCGCAGTGAAGCACTATAGGGACTTATATTTTGATTCCTGTACTCTCCGACCAACAAATATTCGTCATAATCCGCTTTGATCTGTGCCGTATGAACATGCTGTTCTTCCGGACTGATGACAAATACGCCGGCCGTATTGGCCGGATCGGTCGCTTTCTGCGCATCAAAGCGATAACTCATCTGCACGTGTTCCCCGGCCTTCTGGCGCACTTCAAGGCCGGCCTTGCGCGTGCCGGCCTGGCGTATCGAATCGGCGCTTGAAAAACCGGCGTTCACCTGCTGGGAATAACCCGAAACTTCCGTGCCGGTTTTGAATTTGGTTTGTGCCTTAATGGCGTACGCGTCGTCGAAACGGCTTGTGCTTTTCTTAATCACTTTCGCGCCGGTCGGAAGATCTGCAAAGGTAAGCCCGCCGTTAAAGGAAACGGCATTTCGAATGGTGCGCTCCTGGCTTTTGGCATATTCTGCAGTTACTTTTGTGTTGCGCCCGAGCTTCAGGGTGGCATCCACGCCGCGCAAATCATAATCCAGACCCGGCCGTCGATCCTCAATGGCGGTTCCTCCTATTCGAAGATGATCTCCCACGTGCATAAACCCGCGAAGCCCGCTGTTGCGGTCTTCGACAAACCCTTGCGGGTCAAATTCATAATCGACAATCAAATAAGTCTCGCTTCCGTTTAAAATATCGTTCGTGATAATCGTGTCGCTGTAACTGACGGCGGAAAGCGGCTTTCTCAAAATGACGCGCCCGTCGGGGTAATCAATTTCATAATCGGTGCCGTACACCAGATCGCGGCTGTACACCGTAATGCCCTGAATTTTATCCCGCACTTCAATCCTGAGCTTGTCGCTTCCGGAAATCACGTTTTTATTGCGAAGGTAAAAAAGCGAGCCGCCCGTGCCGGCAAATTCATTGTGATCCGCCAGCTGATCCACGCTCGCCGTATAAGCGGTAAATCCGCGCTTGGGATCGCCGTAGCGCGTGGCGGAAAGCGTTTCATGATGAACTTTGAGACCTGAAAAGGTGCGGTTGTGGGCGGCCAGTTCCGTGCCGGTGAAATTGGTGTGATAGCTTCCCCACTTGATATAGGAACGATCCATTTCCACCAGAATATAAAAGCGCTGCTTCGTGTCAAAAGCATCATACTGAATTTGCGAGTCATCCCCGTAAACCGGATAATACTGGTCCGGATCAAGATTGCGGAACAATTCATTGCGCTCGTCATCCGTATCGTAACGGGAAGTGACGAGAAATTTGCCCTTGATTTTCGCTTTTAAATAAAACGCCAGCCGCCCGTCCTCGTAAAACCCGTCCTCAAACCGGTCGCCGCGGCCGACGGCCTCTAAATTCCCGCTGAATTTGCTGATCCCAAGCTCCTCTTCCCCGAGCCCCACCATAAAAAAGTAACTGTCCTTGGCTTCGATTTCCTCTTGATAAGACACGGAATTCCCTTCCGGGTCCGTTGTGGTCACCACAACGGAATGTTTGCCGGGTGGAACAAAAAGTTCCGTCTGAAAACTGCCGTCCAAATTGACGCCCACCGGATCTCCGTTGACCGTCACTTCATTCCACGGAACGGTAGCACCCCGGACTTCAATCTTGGGCTTCGCAGACATCGGAATTCCCCGCTTTCCGTCGCGCTCAATCGCCATATTACCGACCGCAGGAACGTTGATCTCGGGTTCGTCCGGAATATGCTTGTCCAGTTTGCTCACGACGCGGAAATAACCCATCGGCGTCCAATCTTCGCGCCCCTCCCGGTCGCGCACGATCAAACGATAGGAATAAAGCCCTGAGCCGATTGACTCTCTCGATTTTGTCTTTCCGTTCCACGGCGCCTCCGCAGGCGGAGAACCAAGCCCGTAACCCGTCCATACCTCCTCACCAAACTCATCCCGAATTTCAATTTTCCATCCTGAAACCAGCTCCGCATAATTGGTGGAAATCCCAAAGCGCGGATCTTTCTCAAACACACCGATTCCCATTCGCAAAACGGAGGGTTCCATCGAAATGGCGAGCTTGGGCGGAATAACATCATTGCCTTGCGTGATGAGGACATTCAGCTGGTCCTGATAGTTCTGAGGAATTTGAGCTCCGGGCATTTTGACCGCAAAATTGGCGACGTGAAACATCCCTTCGGTCGTTTTGAGCAAAAGAGATTCTTCCGTCACAAATTTCGCCCCTTGGGGGAGCGTGTGGCCGTCAATTTTGACGATATGCCGCCCCGGCTTGATTGCCGGAATATGAAAGCGGCCGTGCCGGTCCGTAATCACCACGATGCCTTCTTCCGTCGCAAGCTTGACGCCGGGGACGCCCGTTTCACCGTCATCTTGAATTTGATTTTCGTTCCGGTCATCGAACACCTTTCCCACAATCACTCCCAGATCAAAAAGCGGATCGGCCGTCACCGTCAAAATAAGACTTTTCGTCGCGGAACGCACCACGCCGGTCGAGTCGCGTACAAAAAAGGAAACCTCGTATCTTTTCCCGATTTGCACGGCATTGGACGCCACCAAAAGAAATCCCAGTTGCTTGCTTTGGCCGGAAAGAATGTTACCGACGTTGATGATCTTGGAACCATTGCGCACATTCACCGGCACTCCTTCCAGCCGGCTGGCCGAATCAATAAAATGAAACCCCTCGGGAACCGTAATCACCAAATCCAGGCCGTTCATCGTGATATTGGACACATTTTTGACGCGGCTTGAAATAAACGTGGCGCTTCCCTTTGTGACTTGCGGCTTGGACGCCGAAGTATCCAAAACGATTGGAAATTTGGTGATCGTGCCCACCGCCCGGTCAAATACGGCAAGCGTTTCGCCTACGGGTCCTAGATCCGCCTCCGACACACCGGTCAGCTCTATGGTAAAAACAGCTTGTTTGGTTCCGGCAGGTGCTGTTGCACTGACCGTAAATTGAGTAAAAGCAGCGGTTGTTTGTGGAATCGCCTGGGTGGTATCAGCCACAACGTCTACGCCGTTCGCATCTTGAAATTCAATTTTAATTCCTGGAGTGCCGTCACCGGCACCACCATTGATATCCACCCTCGCGAAAACGCTAAAGCTGACAAAATCCCCTTCGCCTGCGGCAACCGACTGAAAGGTGAATATTCCGGCACCGCCTGCTACGAAAGGTGTCTCGTCCAAAATCAGAACGCTGGAGCCGTCCAAAGCAGTGGGGACAGCAGGTGCGGCACCGCGGCTGATTCCGCGGCCCGGCGTATTGTCCCAATTCCCAAATTTAAAAACCTTGCGTTCAGACGAGTCTGGATCCAGACCTCCAACACCGCTTCCGATGGAAACCCCGAGCGCTTCTTCAAAACTCGGATTTCCGAGCACATTGGTGAGCCCCGGCTCCACCACCGCAAACGCAAGTTTGGCCGACAAAAGAAGGAAAAAAAGAGAAAAGAAACGAACAAGCAGTTTTCGAATGAAACAACCCCCCTCACCTTTTTCCTCTCCCCCCAAAGGGGGGAGAGGGTAGGGTGAGGGGGAATTATTACCCGGCTGCCGATCTACAATCATCTTCCTCATGACCGTTTGTAAGACACATTAATGCCGATCCGCCAATCGCGGTTCGGGACGCCGGGCGATGAGGCGCCCGGATAAACCACGGCGGCTACATACTCGGCGAAAAATTTGGTTTTAAACAACCATTCATTATTTTCAAATTGATAACTGCGGAAAGGCATCCAGCGCACACCGGCCGCAAGAAACGCGCGGTTCTGAAAATCCAAATTGACCCTGCGCGGATTGGTGACATGCTCCAGACGCAAATACGGCATCAATTCAAGTTCGTCATTAATCGGATTGGGAGGCAAACGCATGATCGGCACTTTGATTCCGAAAATAACGGAGGAATTAAACACCCAGGCATTAAACGAATCGACGGTTGAAAAATCTGTTTTTTCCCAGCGGTAGGTTCCATAATATTCCCCCCACGAATAATCGTAAATCCAATCCGTAAGCCGGTGACGGACTGGTCTTGCCCATGCCGGATCCAAATCAAGCCCCCATTCATAGAACACATCTACGCCGGCCCAAAGATCCGTGTCCGGACTGCCTGTAATCTCATCCTTTAAATTTTTCCGCTCCATATATTGAACAAATAAGCGGTAATTGCGGGCAAAACGCAAAAGCGGAAGGCCTCCGAGATCAAAATTGTAAAAAAAAGCCGAGCGCCCAAATGGCCGATATTCAAGTCCCGCGATTAAATCCAAATGGCTTGGGAAATCTTTGCCGTTGGATTCCAAAGCGGTCGTAACTTCCACATAGGGATCGAGCGTCGGCTCGCCCAAAACCCGGATTCCCTTAAACACGATGCGATTCGTCCAATAACCGACCTGAGCATCAAATCCTCCCCTGTCCAAATTGGTGGTCCGGAATGTGGTTTCACCGAACGACTGCCACATAATCCGTTCGCTCCATGCCGTTCCCGTAAAAGGCCCGTAAAGCTCTTCGCCCACATCCAGCCAATCCATCATTTTCATAGCCAGATCTTCTTCCGCGAGATAATTGGCGCGCACTTCGGCGGGGGTAGGGGCGGGTGCTTCTTCGGCAAAAAACTCGGTGACCAATTCGAGCGCGCGGTCAAAGTTCCCGCCGCCCGCCTCAATCACCGATTTCGTCTCGGCGATTTCTTTCTTGGCTTGCACGAGCGATTCAAACGCCTTCTGCCCCACCCAAAAGCGCGGCGCAAGCGTTCCGTCTTTTTGAATGAGCGGGAGCTCCTTGATCGGAACGCGCTCAAAAAAGATTTTTCTGGAATTTTTCTCAAGAAATGCGTTGACGTCTTCAATCGTCCGAATGTTTTTCAAAATGCGGCTTTCCAGCATCGGATTTTGAAAATCGGTCACGACCGAAAACTCCGATCCAAAGCCGCGCTTGTGGTCCCGCACCAGGAGAAAACCGTTGGTCTCGTAAATATCGTATTTAAGTTTTACAACGGGAGGCAAATAAAAAGAATCCCGGAAAATATAATTGACGGAGGGCTCTTGAGTGTCCGCGGCTAAAAGAAATCTAGGAGATAGGGAAAGGGAAAAAAAGACGAAAAACGCCAAGACTATCGTTTTAGTGATTGCAGGCAAGAACGGTTTTCGGCAGTTCTCGGAGCCGCTCGGAGCTTGGTTTTCCGCCGAAGGCGGAAATCCGAGCGGCGAGAGCACAGGCGGGCGGCCGCCGCTGGAGCGGCCGAACCGCCGGTGCTGAAAACCGCTTCTTGCCTGAAACCTCTTCATAGTCCGAGCACTTGCCGCATATTGTAAAAGCCGCTTTTTTTACGTGCAATAAATTTTGCCGCTACAAGCGCCCCATAGGCAAATGCTTCTCGCGAAGACGCTTTGTGGACCAATTCGATGCGCTCGCCGTCCGCCAGAAAATTCACTTGATGATTTCCGACCACATCCCCCCCGCGGACCGCGTGAATTCCGATCGTGCCCCGTCTGCGCTCGCCGGTCAATCCCTTCCGGCCGAAAACGGCATGGGCGTCCCAATCGATTTTCCGCGCCTCGGCGATCAAGCGGCCGAGTTCAAGTGCCGTTCCGCTCGGTGCGTCCTTTTTGTGGCGGTGATGCTCCTCGATGATTTCGACGTCATAGCGGTCATTTAACTTTTCCGCCACAAGCGAAACCAGCTGAAAAAGCAAATTGACCCCCACGCTCATGTTGGGCGCCTGAACGATCGGAATCTTCCGGGCTGCCGTTTGAAGTTCGCGGACAAATGAAGGTGAAAGGCCTGTGGTCCCGACCACCATGGCTTTTTTTTCCTTGAGCGCAACGGCTAGATTTTGGGGCACCGCATCGGCATGGGTAAAATCAATAATCACATTCCCCGCGCGGACGCATTCCCTCAAATCCGGGTGAATGGGAACATTGAGCGCCTTGACGCCGATCAAGTTGCCCACATCATGCCCAATCTCGGGGTGATCGGCCCGCTCAAAAGCGCCGGCAATGCGGATGAGATGGTCCTTTGCGGCCAAAGACAAAATGGTTCTCCCCATACGGCCGCAAGCTCCGGCCACAATGATCCTGGTTTTTGCAGCAACTTTTGCCATCATCGGAAAACCTATTTTTTTCTGCGGGGCAATCCCATTTATAAATTTTTATTCCATAGGATCGGGATAGTCCCTTTAGGGGCAATCCCATTTATAAATTTTTATTCCATAGGATCGGGATAGTCCCTTTAGG
>CAYJWM010000051.1:7719-11716 GCA_964373885.1 uncultured bacterium
GGCAATCCCATTTATAAATTTTTATTCCATAGGATCGGGATAGTCCCTTTATTTCTTGCGGGACAAAAGATGAAGCGTTTTTAAAACACCCTCAAGCTGTTTCCGGTTGGGCTCGCTCATCTCGCACAGGGGAAGCCGTAACTCTCCCGTAATCATCCCCATGAAACGGAGGGCCGTTTTCACGGGGATCGGGTTGGTTTCGACAAAAAGCACTTTTGAAAGCGGAAATAATTCATAGCTCAGTTTCCGTGCCTCTTCCGTATGGCCCGCGAGATACGCGGCCACCATGTCGTGCATTTTTTGGGGCGCGACATTGGCCACCACCGAAATAACCCCTTTGGCGCCTACCGAAAGAAGCGGAAGCGTCAGACTATCCTCCCCCGAAACAACCGTCACATCACACAAGAAAATGATTCTAATGGCCTGCTCAAGACTCCCGCTCGCCTCCTTAATCCCGATAATATTGGGAATCGCGGCCAGGCGCGCTACCGTCTCAGGCGCAATCGACACTCCAGTCCTCGCCGGAACATTATAGACTACAATAGGTATGTCGACCTTTTTGGCCAAAAATTCATAGTGGCGGTAAAGCCCCTCCTGGGTGGGGCGGTTGTAATAAGGAGTTACCACCAAAACGCCGTCGGCGCCGATTTTCCTGGCATGTTGTATGAGCGAAACGGCTTCTCCGGTGGCATTCGACCCGGCGCCGCAAATCACGGGAACGCGCCGGTCCACATAATCCACCACAAAAGACATCACTCCCCTATGTTCTTCATGCGACATGGTGGCGGATTCGCCCGTTGTTCCGCAAGGCACAATGATGTCCGTATGGTTCTCCAGATGAAAGTCCAAAAGCCGGCGAAGGGCAGGTTTATCCACCTTTCCGTGCCGGAAAGGGGTGACCAACGCCACCATTGAGCCGTGTAAATTCTTACGAGTCAGTTCCATGTGATCTCCTATTTGGCCGAGCATTTCTCTCCGCTTCCCTGCCGTCTACGACGACTGCTTCGCTGCGCGCGGCCGTTTTACGGCGGCTGCGTAGCCAAAACGGCCGTGCTCGGCCTATCGCGAAAAAATCCAGCCGCAATTTTTTCGCTCCAAGGCGCTCCGAGAAACGCCCGGTCAAAATTTAATCAAACAAACAACCTTCCTTCAAACACAAATTCTGCGTTTCCTTCCAGAAATACATCCTGAATGTTTGCGCCTGATTGCTTCAGATGTACCGTCAATGCTTCTCCGCCCTTGGTCTTCACCTGAACCGGCGGAGCCACACGTCCGGTGAGCACACCAACGACTGCAGCGGCCGCAGCACCTGTCCCGCAGGCAAGCGTTTCTTCCTCCACGCCGCGCTCATAAGTTCGAACCGATACGGAATTGGGACCTGTCGCCTGAACGAAATTAACATTTGTTCCGCGCGGTGCAAATTGTTTGTGATTCCGAACGGCCCGGCCGAGTTCCGTCACGGCGATATCATTAAGCTTATCGGCGAAAATCACGACATGCGGGACGCCGGTGTTGATAAAGGCCGCATTCAATACACGGTCATTTAAAGGGACCGAAATCCGCTCCCGATACTCCGAAGGGTTTGCCATTTTTGCCCGAACGCGGGCCTCATCGTCAAAAAGGGGACAGGCAGCGAAGCAGTCGTCGTAGACGGCATTAATTACCTGCCTGTCCCCTTTTTTGAAGGAGGAAACAAGCTCGGTTTCAATCATGCCGGAAAGCGTCTCGAATTTTAATTTCTTGGGCGCACCCAAGATTTTATGCGCGAAAAGCGCCACGCAACGGTATCCGTTTCCGCAGGCCTCCGCCTCGGAACCATCCGCATTGACAATGCGCATGAAAAAATCAGCGCGGGAAGACGGCTCGAGCAGCAACACCCCGTCTCCGCCCACCCCAAGATGGGGACGGCACACGTCACCCGCAAACTTTTTGGGGTCCCGGATGATGTTCTTCCGGTTGTCGATGACCAAAAAATCATTTCCCGACGCCACCATTTTATAAAATTCTATCGTGTTCATATCTTCACTCTAAAAATCTGCTTGTCTTCGCTGTATCTGCGGCAAGTACTTCTCCCTCGCTTACTCGAGATTTATTCCTCCTGCGACGATTTCTCTAAATCGCAAGCAGTCGGAAAAATCTCGAAATCGCTCAGAGAAAAGTACTTGCCGCAAAAAGCATTATCTCTTTGCTATCTGGCGGCGAGAATTGACGCAGGGCAGTTCTCGGAGCCATTCGAAGCTTGGCCCCCCGCCGCGAACTTTGGCGGGGGTTCGAATGGCGAGAGCACAGGCGGTTATTCGCCGCTGGAGCGAATAAACCGCCGGTGCCATGCGGCAGATTCTCGCTGCCACAACGCACAGTTTTTGTTACTTCAACCAATTGGGAATACGCTCGCCGCGAATCAAATCCGGATACGTTTCGCGCTCGCGCACCACATCAAAACGCGAGCCGTGCACCAGCACCTCAGCCGCCCTCGGCCGGGCATTGTAATTCGAGGACATCGAAAACCCGTATGCCCCCGCACTCGCCAGCGCAATCAAATCGTTCTGCTCAAGACGGTTGAGGAGCCGGTCTTTGGCCAAAAAGTCCCCGCTTTCGCAAATAGGCCCCACCACATCGTATTTCAATTTCTTCTGGTTTTCGCGCCTTTCAAGCGGCCAAATGTCATGATAAGAGCCGTACAGCGCGGGGCGGATCAAATCATTCATCCCTCCGTCCACAATTGCGAAATTTTTCACTTTCGTCTGCTTGACGTAAAGAACGCGCGTCACAAAAATCCCCGCGTTCCCGGCAATAAACCGGCCGGGCTCAAAAATAAGCCGGTATCTCCGGCCTTTGAACAACGGGAGAATATTGCTCGCGAATTCATCCGCCGTCTGCGGCCGCTCGTCCGAATAAATAATCCCAAGCCCGCCGCCGAGATTCAAATACTTGATCTTATGCCCCTCTTTTTCAAGACTGGTCAAAAAAATGAGCGCTTTGCGGAACGCTTTCACAAACGGCTCGCCGCGCACAATCTGAGAGCCGATGTGCACGTGAATTCCGCAAATCGCAAGATTGGGATAATTTCTCGCGCGCATAAACACCAAATGGGCGGTATCCAGGTCCAATCCGAATTTGGATTCCCTTTTACCCGTCGCAATGTGCTCATGCGTTTCAGGATCCACTTCGGGATTTACCCGGAGTGAAACATTCACTTTCTTCCGGAGTGTTCCCGCAATGTGCTGAATCCGATACAGCTCCGGGACGGATTCCACATTAAATAAAAGAATGTTCGCCCGGATCGCTTCCTCAATTTCCTGATCCGTTTTTCCGACGCCCGCATAAACCATGCGGGAAGGCGGACAGCCGACGCGCCTGGCGCGAAAAAGCTCCCCGCCGGAGACCAAATCAAGCCCGGCCCCCTTCTTGACAAGCGCCCGCAGAAGCGCCAGGTTTGCGTTGGCTTTTATCGCAAAACAGATCAACGGTTTCACCCGCCGAAACGCGCGCTCCAGCTTGATCACGTGTTCGGTAAGCGTTTTGTGGCTATAGACATAGACCGGAGTGCCCACTTTGCGGATGATGTCCGAAACCAAAACGCCCTCACAGTAAAGCGCCCCATCCTCATAATGAAAATCATGCATCATGTTAATTGCTCCCAAAACCAGTTTTATTCTCGCTACGTTCCGCCCGGCAATTTTTAGCCGAGCGGGCTAAGCAAAAATTGCCGTGCTCACTCGGGCTCATGCGCTTGACTTCGAGCTAGAAGTCTCGCGCATTCGACGCCGCTCGAACAAAACAGGTTTTTCTCGCCTCTGCAAAAAAGATATTCGGGCGGCAACTGTTTTTCCGAGCAATTAGCGGATTTTTCGACTTGCTCGCGAATGTTTCGCTAAATCGCAATCCCATTTATGGATTTTTATTCCATAGGATCGGGATAGCCCCGTGGGGCAAGGGAAGCGGCCGAATCCTAAATGGTTCGGCCGAGGGCTCCCGCGATTTACGAAATCATTCG
>CAYJWM010000052.1:0-11602 GCA_964373885.1 uncultured bacterium
CCGAAGCATCTCGCGTCAGATTGCTTCGCCGTGTCTTCGAAACGGCTCGCAATGACAGGAGAAGTAGATGAAAGTACGGTCATCGGTGAAAAAAGTTTGTGAACATTGCAAAATTGTTCGAAGAAAAAGGGTCGTGTACGTCATTTGCACGAATCCGAAACATAAGCAAAGGCAGGGATAAATAAACGATGCCACGACTATTCGGTGTAGATATTCCACAAGGGAAAAGGACGGAAATCGCCTTAACGTATCTGTTTGGCGTGGGCCGCACTCTTTCCAATGAGATTTTGGCGGAAGCGAAGATTGATCCTAACAAACGCGCGAAAGATCTGTCGGACAAAGAGTTGGCGGCCATTTCCAGCGTTATTCAGAAACGCAATATTAAGGTCGAGGGCGAGCTTCGCCGCGAGATTCAGCAGAACATCAAGCGCTTGATTGATATTAAATCATACCGTGGTTCCCGGCACTTGAAGGGACTTCCCGTCAGGGGGCAGAGAACGCATACGAATGCGCGCACCCGCAAGGGAAAACGGAAAACAGTCGGCGGGTTGAACCGAAAACCGCCTTCTCCAAAATGACCGCGTTAATTTCACGCGGTCATCCCCGAATGTTTTAATCGGGGATCCAGAAATTAAATGGATTCCCGCTTAAAGATTGCGGGAATGACAGAAAGAGGAGCATTAATGGCAAAGAAGAAACTGAAAAATATTACCAAAGCGGTGGTTCACATTCTCGCTTCATTCAACAATACGGTTGTGACCATCACCGATCCGGGTGGAAACACCATTTGCTGGGACAGCTGCGGGACCGCAGGGTTTAAAGGGTCCAAAAAATCCACTCCTTTTGCGGCGCAGATCGCCTCCGAGCGGGCGGCCAAGAAAGCGATCGAGAACGGGGTCAAAGAGGTGGAGGTTTACGTCAATGGGCCGGGTTCCGGCCGTGAGTCTGCAATCCGCGCGCTTCAGGGGGCCGGCCTTCAAATTTCCGTGATCAAGGACGTGACCCCGCTGCCTCACAACGGCTGTCGTCCGCCGAAACGGAGAAGGGTTTAATTTATGGCACGCAGGCGAGGAGCGGTTTGCCGGCTTTGCCGGCGTGAAGGCATGAAATTATTTTTGAAGGGAATCCGCTGCACGGGCGATAAATGCGCCATTGAGCGGCGGAATCAGCCGCCCGGCATGCACCGCCGGACGCGCGGGAAACTTTCCGATTACGGCGTCCAGCTTCGTGAAAAACAAAAAGCGAAACGGATTTATGGGATGCTGGAGCGGCAATTCCGCTCTTTTTTTAGAAAAGCCGCGCAGAAACGTGGAGTGACCGGTGAGTTTTTGATTCAGCAGCTTGAGCGGCGTTTGGACAATGTGGTGTACCGGCTGCTTTTTGTCCCGTCACGGGCGGAAGCCCGCCAATTTGTGACGCACGGCATGGTGGTGGTTAACGGCCGTGGCGTGAATATTCCATCTTTTCAAGTGCGCACGGGCGACACCATCGGGCTTTATCAGGGTGAGCGCATTCAAAAACGGGTTCAAGGGAATTTGGAGATGTTGAAAGATCGGACCGTTCCCGAGTGGCTCGAACTTAATCGCCAGACGTTGGAAGCAAAAGTAGTCAGACTCCCCGGAAAAGCCGATGCGGGTTTGCCGGTGGAAGAATCACAAATTGTCGAGTTGTATTCGAAGTGACGAGCCAAATATTGGCTCGTCATCCTGAGCTGCAGAAGGCAGCGAAGGATCTGACATCGTGAGATCCTTCGTCGCTTACGCTCCTCAGGATGACGTTCGATGTCATGCTGAGGGCGAAGCCCGAAGCATCTCACGTTAGATTCTTCGCGGAGTTTACCCTTGAGGACGTCACTCCGCTCAGAATGACGTCCCAAGGGCTCAGAATGACAGCAATAACATAGGAGGAAATTCATGGGAATACGCTGGAAAACATTCGAAATGCCTAAACGGCTTGAGCTGGACCAATCCACGCTTGCGCCTGTCTACGGTAAATTTGTCGCGGAGCCGTTTGAACGGGGCTATGGAACGACGATCGGCAGTGCGTTAAGGCGCGTACTGATCTCATCCATTGAGGGTGCTGCGGTCACCAATATCAAGCTTGAGGGCGTTCTTCACGAATTTTCAACCGCGCCCGGGGTGGTTGAGGATGTTCCTCAGATCGTGCTCAACCTGAAGAAATTGGTGCTCAAGTATCACGGCAAACAGCCCAAAAAAATCGTGATTGATGTCAAGCGTAAAGGCGAGATCACGGCCAAAGACATTCAGGCGGATGAGACGGTTGAGATCGTCAATCCCGACCTGCATATTGCGACCCTGACCCAGGATGCGCGATTTCATCTTGAGATGGAAGTGGCGCGCGGCCGCGGATACGTTCCGGCTTCGCGCAACAAACAGGAAGGGATGGCGATCGGAACGATTCCCATTGATTCCATTTTCTCGCCCGTCACCAAGGTCAATTTTATCGTCGAGGACACCCGCGTGGGGCAGACCACCGATTATGACCGGCTCATTCTTGAGGTTTGGACGAACGGCGCGATGTCTCCTACGGAGGCGCTTTTATACGCTTCCAATATTCTTCAGCGGCATCTTGATATTTTCGTGAATTTCGGCGAGCTGCCGGAGGAAGAAGAGGCCGAGGAAGAGGAAGAGGACAAGGAATTCCTTGAGTTGATCAATAAACCCATTACGGAGCTTGAGCTATCGGTCCGGAGCGCCAATTGCCTTGAGGCGGCCAACATCAAGACCATCGGCGACCTGGTTCAAAAAGAGGAAGCGCAAATGCTCAAGTACAAAAATTTCGGCAAAAAATCGCTTTCCGAAATTCAGAACATTTTGACCGGAATGGGCCTTCATTTGGGCATGAACGTCCAGGAACGGCTTAAGAAAAAGAAACAAGCGGTGAGTTAAGGGTATTTCATGAGACACGGGCGCAGACGCGGCAGATTGGGTTTGGTTCAGGAGCACCGGAGGGCTTTGCTCCGCAATCTGGCCAGGGGTGTGATCACGCATCAGCAGATCGTGACCACTCACGCAAAGGCCAAGGAAGCGTCGCGTTTTGTGGATCAGCTGGTGACGCTTGCCAAGCGGAATACACTGCACGCAAGACGGCTTTTGGTTCAAGAGCTTGGTTCGGGTTCGGAAGATCTCACCGAGAAAATGATTCAAACGGTTGCCCCCACGTTTCATGACCGCAAGGGGGGATATACGCGCGTGCTTCGCTATAAAAATCGCCCGGGCGACGGAGCCACGCTGGCGCTGCTTGAGTTTACCGTTCCGATTGAGATTGGGGAGAAGAAGCCGAAGAAGCCAAAAAAAGAGAAAAAACCGAAAATCGAACACGAGAAGAAAAAAGAAGAAGAACCGTCCATCAAGAAAGAAACCCTGAAAAAGGGCGGTTTCTTAAGCGCCCTCCGCCGTTTCCTAAAAGGCGACGACGAAAACAAGTGACAACAAAGCAAAAATGCTGTTGTCATCCTGAGCCCTTTGGACGTTATTCTGAGCGGAGTGACATCCTCAAGGGTAAACTCCGCGAAGAATCTGACGTGAGATGCTTCGGCTTCGCCTCAGCATGACATCGAACGTCATCCTGAGGAGCGAAGCGACGAAGGATCTCACGATGTCAGATTCTTCGGCCGGAGTTTACCCTGAACGTAGTGAACGGGGCCTCAGAATGACAATTTAAATTTATGCCGACCAAAACAGAATCCTATCTCGCCAAACGCATTCAAGCCGTTCAACCTTCCATGACGCTTGCCATTGAGGCAAAAGCGAAGCGCTTAAAACAAGAGGGGGTCGACGTCATTTCCTTCTCGGCCGGTGAGCCCGATTTTGACACGCCTGAAGTGATCAAACAAGCTGCTATTGAATCACTCACAAAAGGATTCACCAAATATACGCCCGCTTCCGGCACCCTCGAGCTTAGAAAAGCCATTTCTGAAAAATTGGCCCGTGAAAATCATTTAAACTACACGCCGGAGCAAATCGTTGTCTCCTGCGGCGCGAAGCACGCCATTTACAATATTTTGCAGGTGTTGGTGGAACAAGGGGACGAGGTCATTATTCCCTCTCCTTATTGGCTGAGCTACCCTGAGATGGTGACGCTTGCGGGCGGAACGTCGGTGATTTTAAAAACCAAGTTTGAGGATGGATATCTTTTTCGTCCGAGCGATCTTGAAAAGGCGATTACGCCGAAAACGAAAGTGCTGATTTTAAATTCCCCGTCGAACCCGACCGGCACGGTTTTTTCAAAGAAACTGCTTGAGGAAGTTGTACGAATCGCCGAAATGCATCATTTTTTCATTGTGAGTGATGAAATTTATGAAAAATTGGTGTTCGATGGTTTGGAACATTATTCAATCGGCGCATTTGACCCGACAATTTTGGAGCGGACCATTACCGTCGGCGGAGCCAGCAAAGCGTATGCCATGACGGGCTGGCGGCTCGGATTTTCGGCGTCTCCAAAACCTATTGCCGAAGCGGCCGGCTCCCTTCAAAGCCATTCCACATCGAATCCGACTTCGTTTGCCCAGGCCGGTTATTTGGAGGGCTTGAAAAGCGCGGAGCCGGAAATCCAAAAGATGAAGGCCGTTTTTGAAAAAAGGCGCGATTTGATTTTCCGGCTCGTTTCCGCCGTTCCAAAACTGAAACCGTTTCGACCGAGCGGCGCATTTTATTTGTTTGTGGATATTTCAAAGACAGGCCTTTCGTCCCTTGATTTTTCAAACCGTCTTCTGGATGAAGTCCGGGTGGCCGTGGTGCCCGGAGCGTGTTTCGGCCATGATGAGGCCGTGCGGCTTTCATTCGCTACTTCCGAAGTATTGATCGAAAAAGGAATAAACCGCATCCGGGAGTGGCTAACACGCGTAGGGCAGGTTTAAACCTGCCCTACAATATTGGCTAATGCTTGAGCCCCTTCGTCTTTCGGTCGGCGATTCCGTCCCCCATGAAGAGCTGATAAGAAAGCTCGAAGCCATTCATTATTATCCGGTCAAGCTTGTCGAAAGCCCGGGCCAATACGCGGTCCGCGGCGCCACCGTCGATCTTTACCCCATTTCCTACCGTGCCCCCATCCGCCTGCACTTTCATTTGGACCAAATCGAGTCCATACGCGATTACTCTCTGCATGAAGGGAAAAGTCTGACGACCTTTGAAGAACTTTTTCTCATGCCGGTCACCGAAACATTTCTCAAAAAAGAGGCCCGCTTAAGGGACGAGTTTGACGCCTTTGAGCCGATCACAGGTCTCAGCGATATACGGCCGGGGGATTATGTGGTGCATCTGGAGTACGGCATCGGTGAATTTTTGGGGACCAAGCAGCTCAAAATGCAGGGCGTTACGAAGCGCCACTTGGCGATTAAGTACGCCGATGAGGAAATCCTTTATCTTCCCTTTGATCAAGTCCAGCTTTTGGAACGGTATCTGGGGCTTGAAGGGAAAAGACCGCGCCTGACGCGGCTGAATTCAAAAGAGTGGGTGAAAATCAAGGAAAAAACCCGCGTGGCCATTCAAGGGGTTGCCCGGGAGATGGTTTCGATACAAGCCAAGCGCGAAGCATTGCCGGGTTTTCAATTTCCAACGTATCCTGATCTCGAAGGCGAATTTGAGAAAGAATTTCCGTTTGAGGAGACCCCCGACCAGCGAAAGGCCACGGAGGAAGTGAAAAAAGACATGGAGAGCCCGAAGCCGATGGACCGTCTGCTTTGCGGGGATGTGGGTTTCGGGAAAACAGAGGTGGCGATCCGCGCGGCCTTTAAAGCGGTGCTTTCCGGCAGGCAAGTGGCATTTCTCGTGCCGACGACGCTTTTAGCCGAACAGCATTATTTGACCTTAAAACAGCGGCTTCGTAATTCAGCCGTTTGGATAGATTTGCTTTCGCGCTACCGCACGGTGAGCGAGCAGAAAGAAGTGGTCCGTCAATTAAAAGCCGGCGCGATTGACATCATCATCGGAACGCATCGGCTGGTGTCAAAAGATGTGTCGTTTAAGGATTTGGGTCTGGCCATTATTGACGAAGAGCAGCGCTTCGGCGTGCGCCATAAAGAACAGCTCAAACGCCTGCGGACCATGGTGGATGTGCTGACGCTCACGGCCACGCCGATCCCAAGAACGCTTTACATGTCGCTGATGGGAGTGCGCGACATGTCCATTCTGGAAACGCCCCCGAAACACAAACTGCCAATTCTGACGGAAGTTTTGGAGTTTTCGGACGAGCGCATCAAGCAGGCGATACAAGCCGAGTTTGACCGGAAGGGGCAGATTTATTTTGTGCACAACCGGGTGGAGTCGATCGAAAAAATTTTTACGCATCTAAAAGCGCTGATGCCGTCCGTTCGATTTGCCGTCGCGCACGGCCAGATGCCGGCTTCGAGTTTGGAGCAGGTAATGGCCCGTTTTTTGGACCATAAAATCGACTGCCTTATTTCCACCAATATCATCGAATCGGGGCTCGACATTCCGAACGTGAATACCATTTTGGTGAATCGCGCGGACACGTTCGGGCTTTCCGATCTTTATCAGCTCCGCGGCAGGGTGGGCCGTTTTCCGACGGTGCGACAGGCCTACGCTTATTTTTTGGTCCCCCCGAATTGGGTGCTGACCCAGGATGCCGAGAAGCGCCTCGCGGCCATTGAACGGTTTTCGGAATTGGGTTCGGGCTTTAAAATCGCGCTGGAAGATCTGGAAATTCGGGGAGCAGGAAATATTTTGGGCCATGAACAAAGCGGTTTTATTTATCAAGTGGGTTTTGACCTCTATTGCCGCATGCTCAAGGAAGCCGTTCAGGGTGAGAAAGGCGCACAGTCGTCATTGCCCCGCAGGGGCTATCCCGATCCTATGGAATAAAATACATAAATGGGATTGCGAGGACGGCGCCTGTGGCGACCGGACGAAGCAATCTGACGCGAGATGCTTCGGGCTTTGCCCTCAGCATGACACCGAGCGTCATCCTGAGCCCTTCGTTTGTCATGCTGAGCCTGCCTGCCGGCAGGCAGGCGATAGCGAAGCATCTCAGGGTAAACTCCGCGAAGGATCTACAAGCTCGGAGAAGATTTCCAAATCTTCCCGAGCAGTAGTTGGCGCGTCGGCGCCAACTATGAGCATAGATTCTTCACTTCGTTCAGAATGACACTGGGTCGGCCTCAGAATGGCAGCTGTATGAAGTGGTAGGCACCCGCTCGCGTTGACACGCTCGCGATGACAACGTTGAAAAAACCGTGTCACTATGATATTTTAGGCACTTCCGTATGAGAAGAATAATTGAAATTATTAACGAAAACTTTTTTACCCCCTCACCTAAATCCTCTCCCCCTAAAAGGGGGAGAGGGGAAGCCTGCCTGCCGGCAGGCAGGGGTGAGGGGGTATTTCTTGTCATTTTCCTTTTCATCTTCGCCTCAAACGCTTTTGCGGCTGAAAAGCAGCTGGTGGACCGCGTGATTGCCGTGGTCAATAAAGAGGTGATCACGCAAAGCGAGTTCGACGCCATCTTTCGGCCGATTTATGAGGAAATCAGAAGGGCGGGCGAGGGCCAGGATTTGAACCGGGAAGTCAGTGAACTGCGCTTGCGGCTTCTCAATCAAATGATCGAAGACCGGCTCGTAGCCCAAGAAGCGAAAAAGCTGGGGATTGAAGTCACCAACGAAGAGGTCGCGGAAGAAATCCGGCAGTTGAAAAGCGAATTCCCGGAGGAAGCCGTATTTCACGACCAGATGAAATCGGAAGGCGTCGGCATGGCCGACATCGAGCAGCGTTTCCGCGAGCGCATCGCGATTGAAAAGCTTCATGAATACATCATTCGCGGAAAAACAGCCGTCTCACCCGAAGAAGTGGAGCAATATTACAAGGATCATCCCGAAGAATTTGACCGGAAAGAACAGGTCAAAGTGTCCGTGATCACGCTGCGCAAAAGCGAGGAAGCGATCCGGAAGGGTGTGATGGATGAAGCGGCAAAAGCGCAGGCCGGCCGTTTGCTGAAAGACTTGAAGAAAGGAGCTGACTTTGAAGCGCTCGCCAAAAAATATTCCCAGGACACTTATGCGCATAACGGCGGCGCGGTTGGTTTTCTTGAGAAGGGCAACATGAAGGGCTCGCTTGAGGAAGTTTTGTTTTCGCTCCCTCTCGGTGCGGTTTCGGATGTGTTGGAAACCGAAGAAGCGTATCACCTATTTAAAGTGCATGAGAAAATGGAAGCAAAGCACCAGACCTTTGAAGAAATACGTCCTCAGATTCATCAGTTTTTATTCCGCAAAAAAGCGCATGAGCGGTTTGTGGTTTGGATGGAAGACCTGAAAAAGAAATCCTTCATCTCCATTCGATGAGACCCATCGTCGCTCTCACCATGGGCGATCCGGGCGGTGTCGGCCCGGAAATCATTTTAAAGACCCTCAAAGAAATTCAAGCTGCCACCCCCTCACCTATATCCTCTCCCCCTTTTAGGGGGAGAGGGGAAGCCTGCCTGCCGGCAGGCAGGGGTAAGGGGGTAATTTTACTTCTCATCGGAAGCACGGAAGTTTTCGAATTCGCAAGCGAGAAATTAAGTCTGCCATTTAAGGTCCATCCGGTCCCCACCCTCGAACGTTCACTGCTTAAGGAAAACGAAATTAATTTTTTGGATGTGACGCGTGAAGCGGAAGCACTCCATGAAAAAACGTTTCACACGCCGCGCCAAAAGGACGAGGTATTTACCGTCGGTGAAATTTCCAAATGGAACGCGGCATTGGCTTTTTCGACGTTAAAAGTGGCCGCTTATCAAGGCGCCTGTGATTTGATCCAGGGGCTTGTGACGGCGCCGGTTCAAAAAGAGGCGATCCGGTTGATGGACCCCAGATTTACGGGGCATACGGAGTATTTGGCAAAAATCGCGCGGGTTAAAGAATTTGCCATGATGTTTGTAAGCGATCGTTTGCGGGTGACGCTCGTCACGATACATCTTCCGCTTAAAAAAGTGGCCGGGGCCTTAAAGACGGAAGAAATCGTCCAGAAAATCGTTTTGACAGAGGCGTTTTTAAAAAACCGGCTTAAAATCAAAGCGCCCAAGATCGGCGTGGCCGCTTTAAACCCGCATGGAAGCGAATTCGGCACCGAGGAATCGGAAATCATACGTCCCGCTGTCGAGCAGGCGCGCAAACAGGGGATTCGGGTGGAGGGGCCTCTTTCCGGAGACCAGATTTTTTATGAGGCCTATCACGGCCGGCTGGATGCCGTGATTGCCATGTATCATGACCAGGGGCTTGCGCCGTTTAAAATGATTGCTTTTGATGAAGGCGTCAATGTGACGCTCGGTCTCCCTTATCTTAGGACTTCCCCCGACCACGGTACCGCCTTTGACGTTGCCTATCAAAATAAGGCGAACCCTGCCGCTTTTTCTAGCGCCCTTAAGTTTGCGGAGCAGATGATGAATCTGTCATCCTGAACCCTTTGCTTGTCATGCTGAGCCCTTCGCTGTCAGGGTGCATCCCACTTCATACAGCTGTCATTCTGAGGCGACACCACAAGGGTGCTGCTTCGCTGAGCCGAAGAATCTATGAGTCATAGATCCTTCGCTATCGCTTGAGGATGACACGAAAAGCAACTGTATCAAGTGGTATGCACGAATGGCACTGACTTAAGGAAAAAAAGCGGTTTTACCTGTGGATTCCCGCTTAAGACGTGCGGGAATGACAGATAATGCAATATGTCATCCCACGGCTTGACCGGGGGATCTGCACCACAAAAACTGCTTAAGGAAGCGCCATTGGTGGTATGCACCCCGCTGTCATGTTGAGCCTGCCTGCCGGCAGGCAGGCGATAGCGAAACATCTCAGGGTAAACTCCGCGAAGCATCTATGCATAGATTCTTCACTCGGGCTTTTTGCCGCCCTCGTAGAGGGTCGGCCTCAGAATGACAGCTTTATTAAGCATTCTAAGCCATTTTAATATATAGAGTTATAATTATTACTCCCACCCCCGCCTTGAACTCCGCTCTATTTTCAGGCATACTTTCTTTACAAGTTTCAAAACTAGGTGTCCTGTGGTGAGGAAAACTAAAACAGAAGGCAAATTCTTTCGCAAATCAATCGCTATTCTTTTGCTCATTTCTTTCACTCTTTTAAATACCGTTGTAAATCCCTATCCTCTTTCGGCCGAGCCCCTTCACGGCTCCATCCTACACCACGGGATAAACCAAGCTGATCCACGCTCTGTAGTGGATTCGCTTTCATTGCCTGAAGGGCTCGGCACGATTCGCGAGAAATATATTCCCCCTCACCTTAATCCTCTCCCCCTAAAGGGGGAGAGGAGAAGTAATGAAGCAAATCTTCCCTCTCCCCATTTGTGGGAGAGGGCAAGGGTGAGGGGAAGAATCTTCCCGTTGTCATTTATCTTGAGTCTGCCCACGCCAATCTGGACTCCGAAACGAATACACGGGAAATCATCAATTATCTTGAAAAAAATCACGGCCTCTCGCTTGTGCTTTTGGAAGGAGGTGAGGGCCGGCTCGACAGTCTTTTCTTTAAGTCCTTTCCCGACAGGGGAAGAAAAGAAAAACTCCTGAAGGAATATCTGAGCCAAGGAGATCTCTCGGGCGGTGAAGTTCAAAGCATCCTGGATGAATCGAGTGACATTCCTTATTACGGTGTTGAGACCCAGGATTTGTACAATCAAAATAAGGCCTCATTTCTTAAAGCCGTTTCCCAAGAAGAAAAAATCGCAAAAATCCTCGATCTTTTGGAAAATGAGTTAAGCGAAAAAGCCAAAACCGTTGCCAATCAAAATTTTCTTTCCTTTAGGACGTCTTTCCTTTCTTTTCACGATGAAAAAGAGGATCTTCTTCAATACCTCAATACCTTAAAAACACTTTACGTTCGTCATCGCGAGGCCAGCGAAGCAGAACGTCGTCATTGCGAGGGCACGCAGTGCCCGAAGCAATCTAGCGATCCTAAGATTGCTTCGTCCCTTCCTTCGGAAGGGACATTTAAAGGAATCCTATTTAGTCCTGACGCCGGCGGCGTCAGGGCTTCGGCTTCGCCTCGCAATGACTTCGGTACCCAATTTCCCGAACTTCATACCCTCCTCGAGGCAGAAGAGAATCAAAAGAAAATGACTCCCGAAACACATGATGCTTTAGTCACCCAAGTTTTAAATGCGTTTAAGGAGAGGGTGCTCCCGCGGCTTTCCAAAGAAGATTCGATGAAGATCAACTCTATTTTCCAGGACTATCAAACCCAGCGGCTCGATCAGGGAACGCTTCTCAACGAAATCGATGAATATTCGGATAAAGCAGGCCTTATGTTTAAAATCCCGGAGGGGCTGAAAGAAAAAGCGGCCGAATCCAGAAAGCTTTCCCAAATCAAGGGGACCAAACTTTTCGATGAACTTGAACATCTGGAACATGCCTTGAGCGAACTTCTCCCAAAGACGCCGGAAGAAAAAGAGTTATCGCTGAGAGACCGTGAGCTTCTTATCTTAAAAGACCTTTCCAAATTGGAACTCCTTCCCAAAGACTGGGAGGGGTTAAAGCTTGTTTGTCATTCTGAGCGAAGCGAAGAATCTAAGATCCTTCAGCCCTGTGGGCTTCAGGATGACATCGCCGTTCTCTTTAAACCTCACTTTGAATTTTACGAATTGGC
>CAYJWM010000053.1:0-11311 GCA_964373885.1 uncultured bacterium
CTGAGATGCTTCGTTTCACTCAGCATGACAAACGAAGGGCTCAGGATGACACGAAGAGCAACTGTATCAAGTGGTATGCACCCCGGATCAACGAGCTTCTTGAGAGCGCAGCGCGATCACCATATAATTGGCGGCCATGCGTTTTCTCAATTCTCCGATTAACTTGTTGCGAAAATCGTCGGAACCCTCATACTGAGTGCCGATTGACTGATAATAGCGCTTTAAATCCTCATACGCTTTGTCCTCAACCACATTAAAATCGCTCCCATCGGCCCCGCGCTGCCAGAGAGAAATATGAACCACCCCGTCCGAATTCACAAAACATTTGATGTAATAGGCGCCGGAACCCACCAAATTGCTAAACGCGGTTGAAATTTCCCTGGGAGAAACAAAATAGCGGCATTCCTGCCGGCTGGCTTGTTTGCCGTCCTGATAACGCGGAAGCGGAATTTGCTCGCCGTCTCGAAGCTCCCCCGTTTCAATCGCGATCAAATTCCCGAATGCCTTTATCGACGCTTCATCGACGCTTCCCTTCGCCTCCGGTTTCCGGGCCGGCGGATCCTGGGCCTGTGCGGCGGGTGAAAACAAAATAAAAAGTGTAACTATGAATAATAAACTCGACTGATATTTATTCATGGACGCACAATCAGCATGACGCCTTCCGGATCGCTTCGAATCACGGATAAGGTAACCGGATCCCCCGTTATTTTGACCTGGTCGACCACTCCCTCATCAAGGTCATAATCATAACGGCCGTCTCCGTCCAGTGTGAGGAGATCAAATCCGGCCGCCAAACTCAATGGCTCTTCGCGTTCGTACATCAGCTGGCCCGAGGGATAGTACACTTCATAGCGCCTGACCACAGACCCCTCCGATTCTTCTCCCAAATCCATTTTGATTCTCCACGCTGGACTTTGCCGGCCCCCTGAAATCTTCAGCTCAATCACCTGTCCATCCCCCGCGCCGGTAAAATTCGTAAGCCGAAGCAGGCGGATGTCCTTGGCCGAAGGAAGCGGAAGTTCCAGACCCTCTTCTAAGATAACACCCGGCCCGCCTTTGCCGAGCGCGCGGATATTGATGAAAGACAACGCCTTTTTTTTCACTTCTTTCCCCTCAACTACCAGTTCGATTTTGACCGCGCAGATCCGCTTCAGGGCCGAAGCTTTTTTCTTGCTTCTTTCCTTGTTCGGATTCACTTCGCGGTTCGCACCGTCAAAATAAGTAAACCGTACGGACGTTAAGCTCGCCATTTCGCGCTTCAGCTCAAAATCCGAAGCCGAACGATTGTAATACCGGTACACACGCCCCTCTTGGGCAGACCATTCGTAACGCATCACAAGCTCCGGGTGAATCTGAACGTCGGGATGATACGTCATACGGGCGACTGCCCCGGGTGGAATTGGAAAACCAAATGACACTGAATTTAAATCCCTCTGGAACGAGAGCGGATACATTTTAAAAACACCGGTTCCTCTAAATTTGATTTCCCCGACCGGAAGCGAAGAACCCGCCCGAACCCGCTTCGTCAATTTAATCACACCATCATCCGGAATACGGTCCAGCACATCCGTCCAGAGCGGCACAAAAGCAACCGCATGCTCTTCGGCCTTGAAAAGCTCAACGGCATCCTTAAGTCCGGGCACTTCATAGTCTCCCTCCGCCAGCCGGCTTGCCAACTCTTCCGAAATTTTCGAAGTGCCCGCCTCATCCACCGCTATGCGCCATGAGGTCAGTGCCGTATTGAGCAATTGTTCGATTCCCAAAGTAAGAATGGAAGCAATCGAAACCGCCACCATTAATTCAATTAACGTGAACCCTGATTTCGTGCGCCGGAGGGCTTGCTTGCGAATGGCGAGAGCGTCCGCCAAAAGTCTTGGCGGACAGGCAGGCCTGCCCGCCACGCCTTGTGGCGTGGCGGTTGTCCGCCGCTGGAGCGGGCAAACCGCCGGTGCCGAAAGCAAGTCCTCCGACACACCAGTAAAGTTCATCAAAGGTCCTCAATTAACGTCGCTAATTGCACCACGGGCTTCATTAAATCCTCCGCCTGAAATACATCCACACGAATTTCCAGCGGATCCGTTCCGCGCACCGCCGTCTTCCGCACCCGCCAGAGGCCTCCATTCAAAGAAAGAGGCGGCTTGTCCTCGGGCGGGATCCATTCAACACCAAGTTTTTCAAGCTGCGCTTCGGTGAAACGGAGATTTTTCATGGATTCCATCCCCTCACGCCCCAATTCAATCGCCGTCCCGAAATGGCTGTAGGCAGCCACTTCCTCCATCGACCTGGCAAACATTTGAAGGAGGGGTACAAAGCACAACGCCACCAAAGCAATCACCACAAGCATTTCGATGTAGGTGAATCCGACTTGATTGTGTCTCGACAAAATCAAGTCGTCCCCGAAATCTTTAATCGGGGACCCATGGATTCCCGATAAAAACATTCGGGAATGACATTTTTTTAGCATGTCAAACCCCCGAATACTGAATCCGAACTTTGCGTTGAACTTGATTGATTTCCCCCACGGCGGTAATGGATAAATTTGCGGGGTCATGCGTCGCAAAATAAAAACCGTGGCCGAACGGCGTCTTGGGAATGGTGCCGATTCCGTCGCTGTCGGCATCAGCGAGCGCTTTCACCTCATAAATGGACTTAGCAAGCCCTGCTTCGGCCAAATAAAGCGCTTCCGTGCGCTCCATAAAGAGTGAAACACCGAGCGAACGCTCGTACACGACGCTGACCAATACCGCTCCGTAAACGGCCAGAATGGAAAGAATAATAAGACAGGTAATCAGAATGGAACCTTTACCATTCGGACGGCTTCTGGCCTTTATAATCTTCCCATGCGGAATCAAGAGGTTTGTCATAGTTGATCACCACATCGGCTTTATCTTTCAAATAAAGCCAGCCGCCTTTATTGGTAAAGGGCTTGGTGGAAAGCTGGTCCTTAAATTCCGAAGATCCGGACTTATTCGTAATCAATTCGGGAGGCATCTCTTTCAGATAAGGCCGCTGGACGCCGGCATCCGAATAGGTTTTTTCGAGCAAATCCGAAAGCGATTTTGGATATTCCCCTTCCTTGGCCCGGTAAAACGACACGCGGTTTCGGAGGGTGGATAAATTGCTTTTCGTGGTGACCACCCGGGCATCCACGTCAAAACCGATGTAATTGGGCAGTATCGCAAGGGCTAAAATAGCGATGATGGCCACCACGACCAGAATTTCAATGAGGGTAAACCCTGATAGGGACGGTTCTCCTTGACGGCCTTTAGTTGGCCGCGATTCGTTGACTATTTTTAACGAAATGTGGGAATTTAAACAAACGTCGGAGAGAACCGTCCCTATTTTCATGAAGGCCCATCCGCGTTTTCACTGAAAAAATCCTTAATACCGGGAGTGATATAGGCCGGTTTTACGATTGGGTCCTGCGGAATAAAAAACGTGGCTATTTCATACACTCCGACCGTTAATCTTTTCAAGCCATTAAACAACCCGCGCGCAGGGGAAACCAAAAAAAGCTTATAAAAATGATCCTCCTGGAGGTCTTTTTCGTACGCTTTTGTAATCTCAACGGGAAAACCGGTCACATTGACCACACCGCGCCCCAGTTTTTCCCCTGAGCGGCCGAAATATTCGGCGTGTAAAATAGACTGAGCTAGGAAGATAAAACTTAAAAGAAACATAAGCGGTTTTTTCGTTTTCATGTTGCCTCTCTTTTGTCATGCTGAGCCTGCCTGCCGGCAGGCAGGCGATAGCGAAGCATCTCAGGATAAACTCCGCGAAGAATCTACAAGCTCGGAGAAGATTTCCAAATCTTCCCGAGCAGTAGTTGGCGCGCCGGCGCCAACTATGACCATAGATCCTTCGGCTGCGCCTCAGGATGACCTGCCGGTGATCTGTTCTCACCGACAGGTCATTTAAACACCTTCACCAGTTGAAACACAGGCATTAAAACAGCCAAGGCAATAAAACCCACCATCAGCCCCATCAGCAAAAGCAAAATGGGCTCGAGCGAAGACGTCAAATTGCGCAAAAAATATTCCAGTTCGAGCTCGTAAAAATTCGCCACCTCCGAAAGCATCGCATCCAGCTGACCGGTGGTTTCACCGACCGACACCATTTGAACCACCATGGGCGGAAAAATCCCGGAATTCCGAAACAACTCGGTTAAATTTTTACCTTGGGTAATCCCTGAGCGAATCGTCTCCAGCGCGTTTAAAAGAACGAGATTCGTCACCACCGCTTTCGAAATGTCAAGCGCCCGAAGCAGAGGAATGCCGCTTTTGGTGAGTGCGCTTAAAGAACGCGTCAGGCGCGCGGTCGCCATTTTGAGATAAATTTCTCCAAACACGGGCACCTGCAAAACCGCCCGGTCGCAAAAAAGCCGGCCATGCGGGGTCCCATAATATCTTACCGTGACAATCACGATCCCCGCTACGGCAAGCAACAGTACATACCAAAATCGCCGCAGCGCGGAACTGACCGTCAAAAGAATAACGGTCGCAAGCGGCAATTCGGCATTGGATGATTTAAAAATATCCAAAAACTTTGGAACGGCGCCCACCAAAAGAAAAACAACCACCAGCAAAGCAACGGAAAGCAAAATGACCGGATACGTGAACGCGGCCTGCAGCTTGGTTCGGACTTCAAGCTCCTGAAGACTCACCCGGGCCAAGCGTTCCAACACGTCGCCCAAAATTCCGGCGGCTTCTCCGGCTTCAATCATTCCCACATAAAGCGGGGAAAACAGCTTGGGGTACCGGGCCAGCGCCTCGGAAAATGACCCGCCTTTTTCGATGTCCGACTTAATGGCTTCAACCACCGACCGGAACTTCTGATTGCGCTCTTGCCAGACCAAACTTTCTAAACTCTGCGCGAGCGGAAGCCCTGCACGCACCAGGGCGGCCAGCTGCCGCGTGAACAAAACGATGGTCTGGCGTGAAACGCCGGTAAATTGATCCAAAATTTTTTCAAACGCCACTTCAAACGCAGTGGCCAAATCAACGGAAACCACCCGATAGCGGCGTTCATGAAACTGAGTGAGAAGATTGGCGCGGTTCTCCGCTTCAATCACCCCTCGAATCAGCCGGCCGTTTGCGTCCTGAACCACATATCGGAACTGAGCCATGGGGCATCAAAAATCGCGGTTGCGCCTGCGTTCGGCTTCCCGCTCGGCCCGCCTCTCGGCGATTCTCAATCGCGTCCTCAGCCCTCGCGACACATAAGGACTGTCCGGGTATCCGATGCGCAATTGATTCCACGCCCGGGCGGCCTGGTGATAATTTTTGAACCGGTCAAAATAAAGCCAACCTAAGTGATAAAGCGCATCGTCGGCTTGATCGGCTTCCGGGTAGTTGCGCGCAACGCTCTTAAAAATGTCCGCCGCTTCTTTGCTGCGCTCGGTCGCGGATTTCCCGAGACCTTCGATTCCGTACTCCTCCAAAAGCCGAAGACCGCGGTTATAAAACATCGCTGGAGAAAGACGATCAATGACTGTTTCTCCTTCCTCTCCCTTCGTCGGTCTCATTAAATAGGGGGTAATGAAAACGGCAAGCTCGCGCGTCACATAGTCGGTGCTTTTGTTCCGGAATGCGATGCCGATCAGCGGAATATCGCCGAAAAACGGGACCCTCTGCCGGATCACCGTTTTGTCATTGCGAATCAAACCGGCGATGACAATCGCCTGCCCGTTTTTGACCACCACTTTTGTGGTGGCTTCGCGGGTGCTGATGCGAGGCCCTGCGGACAACGTTTCGCTGACTGAACTTACTTCGGGATGAATCGTGAGCGAAATGGAATCGTCCGCCACTACCTTGGGCGTTACCCTGAGCGCTACGCCGACGTCTATGAATTTTGTCGTTTCCGTCGTCCCCACCGCCGTCAGGGTGTTTTCGCGGAAGGGAAACTTTTCCCCAATAATAATCTTTGCCTCCTGGCCGTCTTGAGTCGCGATGCTCGGGCTGGCCAAGAGATGAGCTTTGTTTTTTCGAATCAAATCGTCAATCGTGGCGGACGTCACGCCGCGCCCAAGGGTCAGCCCTGTTACCACCTGACCTCCGCTCAAATCCGCGGAAGTTTCGGGCAGGGACACTCTGAAATCACCGGAACCAAAATCTTGTGTGACGGTCGCAGTCGAGGCAGATGCTATGCCGGGGGGAAGAAACGTGCGGGCGAGCACGGGTCGTTTGCCGGTAAAGTAACCGGCTAAATTCAAATTGCTGGCCCAAGTCACGCCATAAGCCGAAAGATCGGTATCTTCCACTTCAATGATGCGCGCTTCGATCAAAATCTGACTCGGAAGCTGGTCCAGCTTTTCTATTTCCTTCACGATTTGACTGACCTGCGGCGGAAGATCCTTAATCACGATGCGGTCTTCCCGATCGACCGTGGCCACACTGCCCTGTTCGCTCGCCATCGTTTTAAGACTGCCGATAATTTCGGAAGCTTTGACATAATTTAAACTGACCACTTCCGTCACCAGCTGATTTTGCGCGCTTTCAATTAAAATGACATTGCCCTTGAGGCGGTAAAAATAATGGGTGGCCTGAAGGAGCAAATCCAGCGCGTCCTGAAGCCGGACGTCCTTTAAACTCAACGTGACCGTCCCTTTAAGCCCCTCGCTCGCCACAATATTCAAGTCAAAGGATTCGGCCAGCACTTTGATCACTCCGCCGATTTCCGCGTTCTGAACGTCAAACGAAACGCGTGTGTCCAGCACATTTTTCACGGTATCGTTTTGATTCGCGGTCCAACCCAAGACGGGAGAAAGCGTGAGTGATATGCTGAGAACATATGAGAGAATTTGTGTCATTCTGAGTCCTTCGTTTGTCATGCTGAGCCTGCCTGCCGGCAGGCAGGCGATAGCGAAGCATCTCAGGATAAACTCCGCGAAGAATCTACAAGCTCGGAGAAGATTTCCAAATCTTCCCGAGCAGTAGTTGGCGCGCCGGCGCCAACTATGACCATAGATCCTTCGGCTCAGCGAAGCAGCACCCTTGCGGTGTCGCCTCAGGATGACATGTTTGCTCGGTTGTTTGCTCATGATTTCTCCAAAGGTAGAAAATACTTGATGCCGTCTTCCTTGAACCAAACGCCGTCGGAGTGGATTTCATCCAACTGCTTGTGCTCCAAAACCTGTCCCAGTTTCATGATTTGCCCGTCAATCAACGCCGTGGGCCGCCCTCCCTTCCAAATCACCATGGTCAAACGATGATCTCCCGGAAGGCGGTTGTCAAACGGCCTTGAAGCGGGGTGAAACGGGCTCGCGGAGGGGGGCTTAACCGTTACCTTTGGTTCTGCCTTTTCTTCTTCGGCTTTGTCTTCCTCCGCCGCAAAAGCGCTTTGCGTTCCGAGGAAGGTGGCAAAGCGGATGGTCACCATGGGCTTTGTCGATGTTTCTTGATCCAGCTTCATTTCAAGCTTTTGCACTTCCAAAAATAGTTTCGCGCCTTCCAGTTTCTGTAAATATTCGATGGCGCGGTCATAATCCGCGTAAAACTGCGTTTCAATCTCCATGAGGTCAAATAATTCTTTGCCTTCCGCTTTTCGGATGGCCGGTTTCACGGAAATAAAATCCGTGCCGCGCGGATCAAACTCTTCCGTCAGTTGATTCAAAAGCGAGGCCATTTGCTTGCGGCTGGGAAGCTTTTGTTCCGATGTCTGAACGGCCTCGCCCAGTTTCGACATTTGCTGAAAACGTTCCCGATATACTTTCTCCAGCCGCGAAACTTCTTCCGCTTCGTCCTGGTAGACGGGAAGTTCGCTCTCCAACTCCAAGCGGCGGCTCGCCAAATCCGAAAGCTCCGCACGAAGCGGCTTGTAGACGAGCTGGATGTAAAAATGAAGCCCCACCAGCGCCCCCACGCCCAAGAGTATCAATTGTGCATTTCTGCTCAGTCGAATGAACACCATGGCATAAGTTCCTTCAATTCTTCGGTACGGTATCAAACGTAAGTTCAAACTGGATGATATTCTCTCGATTTAACTTCCCCGCCTCGGTGCGGACAAATGCGGCGTTTGAAAAATATTTGGACCCGTTTAAATTTTCCAGAAATCGGCTTACCTCTTGATTGCTGAATCCGCCCCCGATGACGCGGCTTGGCTCCGAGTGCGGCTTCGTCATCACAAGCTCATCGATCCAGGCCTTGGCGGGGATCTGCTGTTTGAAATCCTGAAGCGCTTCCGACCATGAAATGGAACTGGTGCCAAGACGGCCGAGAAGCGCTTGTTTTTTATCAAGAGATTTCATTTTTCGATCCAGGGTCTTCAATTGAGCATTTAATGTCTCTTTGGACTGGCGGACGGATTCCGCTTGGCCCTTCCCCGTCGTTGCTTTACGTTCCAACACCGAAATTTGATGCCGAAGCCCGACCAATGATATAAATCCGTACGTAAAATGAATGCCGGCCGCCAGCGCCAGAACGATTCCTCCGATGATGGCCTGACGCCACAAACCGGTTTCCACCCACGCTTTTTTACCGGTTGCGAACTCCGGCGGAATTAAATTAATCCGTTTCACGTCAAGCTCCTTGTATGATTGCTATTCTCCGATTCGAAGTCCGAGTCCGAGTGCCACCGCCGTCAAAAGCCGGACTTCATCCAAAAGCTCCTTGTCCACCGTCCTCGCGTCGATTTCGATTTCAGACCACAAGTCTATGTCCTGAACCGGCACTTCGAGCCGCTCGCCAAGGAACGAACTCAAAGACTTCATGCGCGCACTGCCCCCCAGCAAAATCATTCCGCTGATTTTTTGCCCCTCCGCATCCGAATCTTTGGCGAACGCAAATTGAAAAGAGCGTTCCAATTCGCTCAAAAGTTTTTCCACTTCGCTTTCCAAAACTTGAGACACCTTTTCCGGCTCACTGGGATGAAGAAGCTCCTGGGTAAGAGCGCTCGAACCGGGCTCCTTGGCCCGGCTCGAAAGCATTTGAAGGCCGTGCTGAATTTTAAGCTGCTCCGCTTTTAACATATTCACCCCTAAGGCGTCCGCAACCGCCTTGGTAAACCGTTCTCCCGCGACGGGGATGATGCGATTAAAGGCAAGCCGCCCGCCTATAACGAGACTTAAATTGGAAAACCGATGCCCAATGTCCAAAATCACAATACGTTCCCCGGCCTGCCATTTCCGCACGCGGGAAACCGCCTGAAAGGCCGCCAGCGCTCCCGGCTCAACGGCCTCCACCTTAAATCCGGCCCCTTGAACCACCTCAAATTCCCGATAAATCAAATGCTTCGGCGCGGCGGCCACCAAAAGCTCATCAACTGCCCCCTGAGCCGCTTGAGATCTTCCCTGCGCCGGGGCAAAGTCAAAAAAACTGTTTTCCGAGTCTACCAAATTCCGTTCCGTCATTTCCTTGCGCACGGCCTCACGAAGCTCGTCTTCCGAACCATGGGGCACTTTGAGAAGATCCACATAAAGAGCCGGATCGTTTAAGGAAATAGCTACTTTGGCATTTGATTTTGCGCGGGTCGCAATTTTGACCAGCACATTCAAGCGTTCCCTTTCTTCAGATTCCTGCTTCCCGTCAGTGGGAAGCACTTTTTCCACCTGAAGGTCCCGAAGAACCAGGTTTCTCCGCTCCCGCTTCAACAGAACAAACTTAATGGTGTCATTTCCCAAATCCAGCCCGCCGAATTCATTCTTTCCAAAAGACCACAGTGCCAGCCCCTGCCCGAGATCCAACACCGGACGGCTCGCCCGCTCCCCTTTCACAAAAGCGGAAAGTTGGTCACTTTTATCCAAACGGCTTTTCGCGTCCGGCGACTCGAAAATTTTTCGAATCACCGTTTTGGAATTAATTTTGCCTTGTGACAAGACGCAGCACCTCTTCCGCCAACTGGACAAAATCATGGGCCGCCTTGGACTGCGGCGCATAAACCGTGATCGGTTGCTGGACCATGGGGGCTTCGATCAGTTTTACATTGGTATGAATCACCGTTTCAAACATACTGTCCGAAAAATAGTTGCGCAGTTCCTGAAGCATTTCTCCGGCAATGGACATCCGCTTGTCAAAGAGGGTGGCCAAAATCCCCAATATTTCAAGCTCCGTATTGAACCGCGCCCGCATCGCCTCGATGGTCCTGAACAGCTCTTTCATCCCTTCCAGCGCGTAATAATGGGTTTGAACCGGGACGAGCACTTTTTTGGCGTAGCAAAGCGCATTGAGCGTCAGCAAATTAAGGGTCGGGGGGCAATCAATGAAAATGAAATCATAATTCTTTTCAATGGGAAGAAGGCAGTGCCTAAGGGCCATTTCGCCGCGCGATAAATTGGCCAAATCCATCTGGGCCGCCGCCAAATCAATCGAGGAAGGCAAGATATCCAAATTGGCGACCGGGGTCGAACGCATCACGTCACCGAATGTGACCTCCCGGTCGAGAAGCAAATCGCGGATGGAACGCCTGAAATGTTCCGACGCCACGCCTAGCCCGAGACTTGCATGGGCCTGCGGATCCATATCCACCACCAGCACCCGATATCCCTGCTCGGCGAGCGCCGCGGAAAGATTCACCACGGTGGTGGTTTTGCCGCAACCGCCTTTTTGATTCATTGCAGCAATCGTAACGGGGCGAATCGACTCGGGAAGGCCCGTCTCCTTTGTGGAAGAAAAATCGTCACGCACCTCGCCCCCGTTTTGGATCTTAAACAGGAGAGTCCGGATGTTTGAAAATTTGCTCTTTTGCTTCGCGGCCGTGTCCACATTCCCTGCCGTCTGCGACGACTGCTTCGCTGTTTTCCAAAACATGGGGATCACCTCAAATTTGTGGTTTCTGCACGGAATGATGGCCTTCAAACCCTGAATCGCCGTTCTCCCGCTCCTTCACTTTTTGAGCGGCGGCCTTCAGGGTATAGCCGGCATCCAGGAGATGTTTTACTTTGATCAGACGAGCAATATCCCTTTGCGTGTAGCAGCGGTAGGAATAAGATCCGAAGGGTATGTACGCCGGTTTCACAATGCCGATGAACTCCCAATAATAAAGCTGCCTCTGGGAGACCCCTACCGTATGGGCCGCAAGGGAAACACTATAAGTTTTTTCTTTATTTTGAACGGCACCCATATCACTCAACCCTGTGAATGGTTTAATATCTTTGTCACATCTCTTACATCGACAGGGGATGCCCGGACTTTAGCAAAATTCACGAAGAGTCGGTTGTCTTTCGCGGACGTTCCGTACGGCTTGTTTGTCACACTCCCCGTGTCATTGCGAGCGAACGAAGTGAGCGAAGCATACTTCTAGCTGTCATCGCGAGGCCGGCAAAGCTGGCCGTGGCGATCTGACACCGAGATCCTTCGCGGAGTTTACCCTGAGATGC
>CAYJWM010000054.1:0-10690 GCA_964373885.1 uncultured bacterium
AGCAAAAAAAGCTCGGCGCCCTTCACAAGCGCACGTTTTGTAAGCTCATCCGCCACTTTCATGGTCAAATCCATGCGCTCGGGGAAAAATTTCAAGATCTCGGGCTTGAGCTTAAAAGCGCTTCCCTCAAGAAGCAGAAGCTTTACCCCGTAATGATCTTTTAAATAATGCAGGATGGCTTGTATTTTTTTCTGGGCTTCGTAATTTCCGTGGGCGGTTTGAATGTGGAAGACAGCCGGGCCGCTGCCCTGGACAAACGCTTGAACGGTCCCTAAATCGTCCGGAATGATGGGCGCTACGTTAACGCGAGAAGGTACCTCAACACCGTTTAATCCCTTGAGAGGAAGGTGTGTTAGCTGGGCAAAACCAGGAACGGGGGCGGTAATTTCAACAAACGTAAATATGAGGGCGGTCAAAAATGCAGCAACCCGCGAAAGCTGTGACTTCTTCATTTGAATAATCTTTTTTTTACCCTGTATAGCTCTTTTTTAATCTATTTAGCTCTTAGGGAAATTTCCTCCTCTTTCGGATTTAACAACTGGAAAAAATTGACTTTTTTTAGAGGTTTAATAAGTGTAGCAGATATAAAGTGAAAACGCAAGAAATAGGGCAAAAAAATAAAAGCAGGGACGGTTCTCTCTAAGCCACTGTGAGGTAACGAGTTATAAGAGAACCGTCCCTAATTAAGCGTCAAAGAAAAATCGAGAGCGGGGGCCGAATGGGTGAGCGCACCGACCGAAATACGGTCGACCCCGGTTTTGGCGATGGAGCGCGCATTCTCCAAATGAACGCCCCCGGATGCTTCCAGCAGGGGTTTTTTCCGAAATGCCTTTGCGGCTTGCACGGCCTGTCTCAGGTTGGAGATCGAAAAATTGTCGAGCAGTACGGCGTCCGGCCGAAGCGGAAGCACTCTGACAAGTCCCTGCACATTTTCCACCTCGATTTCGATGAATTTCCTTTGCCGTCTTAAACGCATCAATGTCATTCTGAGCCCTTCGGACGTCATTCTGAGCGGAGTGACGTCCTCAAGGGTAAACTCCGCGAAGAATCTATCACCAGAGATCCTTCGCCGCCTACGGCGGCTCAGGATGACAGGGTTTTGCAAAGCAGCCCAATGATTGTCCTTTATAAGCGCCTGATCCCACAGTCCGAAGCGATGATTAAATCCGCCCCCCGCTTTCACGGCGCTTTTCTCAAGCTCGCGCCAAAGCGGGGTCGTTTTCCTCGTGTCATAAATTTTCGCCTTAGTTCCCTTCACCTTTTCGGAAAACCGGCGGGTCAAAGTGGCAACGCCGGAAAGCCGGCTTAAAAAATTAAGCGCGACGCGCTCTCCCTTCAGAATTGACGCGGCACGCCCCTCAAGCGAGAAAACTTTCTGTCCCTTTCGGATGCGTCCACCGTCTGAAACATGTTTTTTGACCCTAAGACCCGGATCAACCGCACGAAACACTTCCGAGACAACTTCGCTTCCGGCCAAAATCCCATTTGATTTCGCTTTGATATAGGCCCTGCCCCGCAAATGAGAGGGGATTAACGCTTGCGTGGTAATATCCCCTTTTCCGATATCTTCACGAAGCGCTTGACGGATCCTTTTTTTGGTTTGAAAAGATAATTTAGTTTTCATAATCTCAAGGTCATCCTCGAAATCTTTAATCGGGGAGCCATTGGATTCCCGATAAAAACATTCGGGAATGACAGCTATTGAAACATCTCCAGATTTTCCTGATAGGCCTTTAATTTATTCTTTAATTCTGTCCTGCGCTTTTCTTCTTTTTCAATCACTTCTTCGGGCGCCTTGGCCACAAAATCCGAATTCGTAAGCCGCGCTTCCAGAGAGCGGAGCACCCCTTCCACTTCTTCGATCCGCTTTCGCGTGCGGTCGGCTTCCTGCTTCAAGCTTTCTTCCGAAAGGCCGCTCACAAAAATCTCCATCTGGGGGTATACGCGGCTAATCGTCCCTGATTTCTTTATCTTTTTCGTCCCGACATTAACTTTTTCAACGCGACATAGATGCATCAAATGTGAAACAAAATCTTTAAGGAGATTTCCGGCTTCATTTGACTTGGGAATAATTTCAACTTCAGACAAATTTTTCGCCGGCGGCAAATCAAGGCGAGAGCGCAAATCGCGTATTCCGGCGACCGCTTCCTGAAACAAACCGACCTGTTTGGCTTCTGTTTCAAACCGTTTTTGGCGCAAAGGTTCCGGCCATTTGGCAAGCATGATGGTCTTTTTGTCATCCTGAGGCGAAGCCGAAGGATCTCTGAGATTCTTCGCGGAGTTTACCCTGAGATGCTTCGCTTCGCTCAGCATGACACGCGAAGGGTTCAGAATGACACTTAGCAGCTGCCAAATCTCTTCCGTAATAAACGGCATAAACGGGTGAAGCAGTCTCATACTTGTCTCCAGAAGAAAAACAAGAATCGATTGTACGCGTTTACGCTCCTCTTTTGTGCCTTTCAGCAAAACGGGCTTCACAAGCTCTAAATACCAGTCGCAAAGCGAGTGCCAGAAAAAGTGATAAAGCGTATTGGCCGCATCATAAAAACGGAATTCACCTAGTGATTTGCCGACCTCGCGCACCGCATCATCAAGCTCGGCCAAAATCCATTTGTCCACCGAAGAAAGATGAGGCAAATCATACACTTCCCTCGCCCTGCCCTCTCCCCCTTTCAGGGGGAGAGGGGAAGCCTGCCTGCCGGCAGGCAGGGGTGAGGGAAATTCATACCCTTCGAGATTCGTTAAAATAAATCGCGTCGCATTCCAAATTTTGTTCGTAAAATTGCGCCCGAGTTCAAACTTCTCCCGCGAAAGATAAACGTCGGTCGCAGCCAGCATCATCATCGCAAACCTCAGCGCATCGGCCCCCATTTCATCGATAATTTCAATCGGGTCAATGATATTGCCGAGTGATTTTGACATTTTCTGGCCGTCCTCGACGCGCACCGTCCCGTGAATGACCACGGAATGAAACGGCACTTCGCCCATAAACTCAAGACCCGCCATCACCATGCGCGCCACCCAGAAAAAAAGAATTTCCTGCGCGGTCACTAGAACAGAGGTTGGATAAAAATACTGGAGGTCGGATATCACCCCCTCACCCTTTCTTTCGTAGCTCACATTCAGCGAAGCAGCCCCCTTGCGGGGTAAATGTGAGCTACGAACATCTCCCTCTCCCCCTTTAGGGGGAGAGGGTTGGGGTGAGGGGGGCCAGCCGAGTGTCGAAAACGGCCATAGCCAGGAACTGAACCAGGTATCGAGTACGTCCGGATCCTGTTCAAGCTTTGTATTTCCGCATTTGGGACATTTGGAAGGTGTTTGGCGGCTGACGATCACGCCGCTTCGAGCAGTGTCATCCTGAGGCGAAGCCGAAGGATCTCCGAGATTCTTCGCGGAGTTTACCCTTGAGGACGTCACTCCGCTCAGAATGACGTCCGAAGGGCTCAGAATGACATCTTGCTTGCTTCTACATTTCTCGCAATACCACACCGGAATTTGATGCCCCCACCAAATCTGGCGGGAAATGCACCAGTCGCGTATGTTTTCAAGCCAATTGACATATACTTTTGTCCAGCGCTCGGGATAAAATTTGATGGCTCCGGCGCTTTGGGCCTTAAGCGCTTTCTCGGCAAGCGGCTGCATTTTCACAAACCACTGCTTCGAAAGATACGGCTCTATCACCGTATGGCAGCGGTAGCAATGCCCGACCGCATGAAGATGAGAATCCGAGCGGACGAATAAATTTTGATGCTCAAGGTCTTGAATAATTCTCTTGCGCGCCTCAAAACGGTCGAGCCCTTGATAAACGCCGCCGTGCTCATTAATCGTCGCGCCCGGGTTCATCACATTAATAAATTTTAAATTATGGCGTTTTCCCATTTCAAAGTCATTGGGGTCATGCGCCGGCGTCACCTTCACGATGCCGGTCCCGAATTCGGGATCGACAAATTCATCGCCGATCACCGGAATTTCCCGCTCCATGAGCGGAAGCACCACTTTTTTCCCGATTAAATGTTTGTAGCGCTCATCTCCCGGATGAACGGCTACGGCCGTATCGCCGAGCATGGTTTCAGGCCGCGTGGTCGCCACTGCGATATGGTCTTCGCTGATTTTTTCAGCTTTCTTTCCTTTTCCGGCAATCGGATACTTGATCGTGTAAAGAATTCCTTTGATTTCCTGATGGGCGGATTCTTCATCCGAAAGCGCGGTCTGGCAGCGCGGGCACCAATTGATAATATAATTTCCCTGATAAATCAGCCCGCGCTCATAAAGCGTGACAAACGCTTCGCGCACAGCGCGCGAAAGTCCTTCATCCATCGTGAAGCGCTCGCGCGACCAATCCGAGGAAGCACCGAGCCGCCTCAACTGCTTCACGATCGTGGAGCCGTATTCTTCCTTCCAACGCCATACTTCCTTCACAAAGTTCTCACGGCCGAGCGAATGGCGGGTTTTCTTTTCCTTAGCAAGTTTCTTTTCCACCACATTCTGCGTCGCAATGCCGGCATGATCTACGCCGGGCACCCAAAGTGTCGGAACGCCCTGCATGCGCTTCCAGCGGATCAGAATGTCCTGAATCGTATTGTTCAGGGCATGGCCCATGTGGAGAATGCCGGTCACGTTGGGGGGAGGTATGACGATCGTGAAGGGTTTTTGCTTGGGATCAATTTGGGGCGCGAAAAAACCGGATGATTCCCAAAGAGAATACCATTTGTTCTCTACCTCTTTGGAATTATATCGAGGAGAAAGTTCGATCATTTTTGAAAATCCCCTCTCCCTTTCTAAGGGAGAGGGCTAGGGTGAGGGTTTTCCAATGCAGTTTGAATTTGATTTAATATTTCTTCAAATACCATAACTTTTTTTCAGCATCGGTCGGATCTCTTCTCAATTTACGATTAAAATAATTCATACTTACGGAACCTGCCCTCACCCCAACCCTCTCCCGCAAGCGGGAGAGGGAATTAGGAAAAATATCAAGACTTAAGAAGTTTATATTCAATCGCTTCAACCAGGGCCTGCCAGGAAGCTTCGATGATATTTTCGGAAACACCCACGGTGGACCAGCTGTCGGTTTCATCCTGAAACTGGATGAACACGCGCACTTTGGCCGCCGTGCCGGCTTGCGAATCAACGACCCTCACCTTGTAATCACTCAAACGGATTTTCTCAATGACGGGATAAAATCCGGCAAGCACCTTCCGAAAAGCTTTATACAGCGCATCGACAGGGCCATTGCCAACTTCTGTCGCTTCTTTATGTTCTTTTTTAGATCCTTTATCGACAGCGATTCTAACCGTCGCCCCAACCGTGGGATTCTTATCTCCGATCATTTCATTTGAAAGGACCGCTTTTTCAACGGTGAAAAACTTCTTATATTTTCCGAGCTCTTTTTTCATCAAGAGCTCAAAACTCGCCTCCGCCGCCTCAAATTGATACCCTTCATTTTCCATATCCTGCACTTTGTTCAAAATCTTACGCGTCTCGGGCGTATCCTTGTCCAATGCAAGTTTCAGCTCTTTGGCCTTGAGCAGCACATTGGATTTTCCGCTGAGCTCGGAGATCAGAAAACGCCTGTGATTTCCAACCAGCACCGGGCTGATATGCTCATAGGTTTTCGAGTTCTTAAGCATCGCGTTGACATGGACTCCGCCTTTATGGGCGAAGGCAGAGCGGCCGGTATAGGGCTGATTGTTTTCAATCGGCATATTGCACACTTCCGCCACATAATGGGAAAGCTTAGTTAATTGGCGTAAATTTTTTTCGGGAAGCACGCGAAGCCCCAGTTTCAATTGAAGGTTCGGAATAATGCTCGTCAAATTTGCGTTTCCGAGGCGCTCTCCGTACCCGTTAAACGTTCCCTGGACTTGGATCGCCCCATGCTCGACGGCCGTAATCGAATTGGCCACGGCCAAGTCGCCGTCATTATGGACGTGAATGCCGATCGGAACGCCGCGGAATGATTTCCGGACGCGCTTGACCCCGACGGCAATCTGATGCGGAAGCGAACCGCCGTTTGTGTCGCAGAGGCAAAGAAGGTCGGCCCCTCCGCGCACCGCTTCTCGAAGGGAGGCGATCGCATAGTCCGGGTTTTCCTTAAATCCGTCAAAAAAATGTTCGGCGTCGTAAATGACCTCGAGTTTTTTGGATTTTAAAAAATCGACCGACTCGCGGATCATGTTCAAATTTTCTTTAAGCGAAGTTTTAAACACTTCCGCCACGTGAAAATCCCAGCTTTTTCCGAAGATGGTCACCACCTTTGTCTTCGCCTCAAGCAGCGCTTTGAGATTGTCATCGTGTGTGGTTTTGACATGGGCGCGGCGCGTAGCGCCGAATGCCACCACCCGCGCGTGTTTAAATTTTATTTTTTTGGCTTCCCTGAAAAAAGCGAGGTCTTTTGGGTTTGAACCCGGCCAGCCGCCCTCGATATAATCCACGCCGAAACGATCGAAACGTCCGGCAAGCAGAAGCTTGTCGTTTAAGGACAAGCTCATCCCCTCCCCCTGGGTCCCGTCCCGCAACGTTGTGTCATAAATCTGAATTTTCTTCATCTCTTTAACCGTTTTGTCATTGCGAGCCCGCCAATGCGGGCGCCTGCCTGCCGGCAGGCAGGAAGCAATCTGACGCGAGATGCTTCGGGCTTCGCCCTCAGCATGACATCGAGATCCTTCGCTTCGCTCAGGATGACGCTCGATGTCATGCTGAGCCCTTCGTTTGTCATGCTGAGTGAAACGAAGCATCTCAGGGTAAACTCCACGAAGGATTTCGATGTCAGATCGCCACGGCCGGTTAACGCCGGCCTCGCGATGACGCTTCGCGTCCCTATCTCCCCAGTCCGAACTCTCTGTGTAAAAACCGCAAGGCCTGTTTGCCTTTCTTCCCGTCCACGACGCAAGAAATTTTGATTTCAGAGGTTGAAATCATTTGAATATTGATTTTATGCCTCGCGAGCACGCCGAACATTTTGGACGCCACGCCCGTATGCGAGCGCATGCCGATCCCCACGATGGACACCTTGGCAATGTTTTGATCACACGCCACATGGCCGGCATGCACGAGCCGCGCCGCTTTTTTAATAGCTTCCATCGCCCGCTTGAGCTCGCTTTTAAAGACGGTGAAGGAAATGTCGGTGGTTTTGGTCTCGGTCTTGTTTTGAATGATCATGTCGACATTCACCTGATGGTCCGCGATCACTTGAAAAATGCGCGCGGCCACGCCGGGCCTATCGGGCACTTTAAAAATCGTGATTTTCGCCTCATCTTCGTTCAAGGCCGCGCCGCTCACCATTACCTCTTCCATTTTTTTTGTCTCTTTCGTAATCAAAGTCCCCTCCGCCTGATTCATGCTGGAACGCACCCAAATGGGCACATTAAATTTTTTCCCCACCTCGACGGAACGCGACTGCATGACTTTCGCGCCGAGCGAGGCGAGCTCAAGAATTTCATCATAGCTGATTGTGTCCAATTTCCGGGCACCGCCGACGATGCGCGGATCGGCGGTGAAAATCCCGTTCACATCCGTGTAAATTTCGCAGTGCTTCGCCCGGAGCGCTTTTGCCAAAGCCACTGCCGTCAGATCCGAGCCACCGCGGCCGAGCGTTGTGATCTCCTCATTGATTGTCTTGCCCTGAAAACCGGCCACGATCACGATATTGCCCCGGCGAAGCGCCTGCTCGATGCGCTTGGTATTGATGTCTAAAATGCGGGCCTTCGTGTGAATCGTGTCGGTGATGATTCCGACCTGCGGCCCGGTAAAGGAAATGGCCTTCTCCCCCAGCTTGTGAATCGCCATTGCCAGAAGCGCCACCGACATCTGCTCCCCCGTAGAAAGCAGCATATCAAGCTCGCGCTCACTCGGGCGGTCCGTAATGGAACCGGCAAGCTTAAGCAAATCATCCGTGGTATCACCGAGTGCGGAAACCACCACCACCACGCGATGCCCCTTGCGTTTCGTCTGGACCACACGCCTGGCGACCCGCTTGATCCGCTCGGCATTGGCAACGGAACTTCCGCCGTATTTTTGAACAATTAAAGCCATAAACAAACCTCTGTCATTCTGAGGGCGAAGCCCGAAGAATCTATGTTCATGGATCCTTCGCGGAGTTTACCCTGAGATGCTTCGCTTCGCTCAGCATGACAAGCGAAGGGCTCAGGATAACATGTCGCATACGCGCCATGTTACTTCCCGCTCATCAGCGCTTCGATCAGCTGCGAACCGTCCTGGAACCGAAAACTCGAAAGCTGCGCGGTGGATTCGCGAAAGCGTTCGAATTCGTCCGCCATGATATTTTTCCCGGCCAAAATAAAAGGAACGGAGCCGCGCACATGAGCGCGCGCCTGAGCCGGTGTGTTGAGAAGCGGCGCAATTAAAATCCGCGTATCTTTGTGCGATTCATAAAATGACTTTGCAGTACCAATAAAGTAATGATCGATCGCCTCAAGCGAAAGCGTTTTCTGCTTCACATCACCCTGAAGAGCGGCGTTCGCGGCCGTCTTCACATGCACACACACAAAATCTTTTTCCTTAAGGAGCTCCAGTACAAGCTCCGCCTCCCGCTCATAATCAAAAGTGGGTGAAGCGCTTCCGGACGCCATTTCAGCCACGGTGAGGCCGATCAGCCGGGCAAACCCCTTCACCACCTCATCGGGAGAAACCACAGCGCCCGTGATGCCGCCGAAAGTTTCAGAAAATTTCGGCAGTTTTGGCGCTACCCCCTGTCCCCAAAGCCATATCATATTGGCCGGGTTTTCACCCAAATCGACCCGCACCTGATTGACTTCATGATCTTGTAAAAGTAATCTGGCGTCATACATCAATTTCTTAATCGAATCTTCGCCGGGCCCTTTGGGAAGGTTCTGATCCCATTTTTTTCCCACCACCGCCTGGGGAGCAACCGTTGCCGCCGAAAGGGCCTCAAAACCGCGCGAATCCTTGATCACGGCAATATGTCTGTTCTCATGGCCGGCGAAAAAACGGGCGAATTCACTTGAAAGTTTTTTGTTGAGAAACGCGATCAGCGCTTTCGCTTCCTTCGTGGAAATATGCCCCGCCGCCGCGTCGGCCAGCACGCCCTCGGATTCGGTCACCAAATCCATGCGAAAAGCGATTTCATTGGGCTCCAGCTTGATTTCCAAATTGGCCGCCTCCAAAGGCCCCGGCCCCGTAGCATATTTCCGGGGGTCATAGCCAAAAAGAGAAAATACGGCCACATGCGTTGCCGGGGCGAGCCGGTCGGGCACGAATTTGGCCGTCCCGATTTTTCCCATCTTCGCAAACGCATCCAAATTCGGGACACGGGCCACTTCAAGCGGCGTCTTCCCGCCGAGCTCATCCAGCGCATGATCCGCAATTCCATCCGGAATAATAACAAGGTATTTCATATAATTATGCACCGTTACCCCCTCACCCCCCATTTATGATCTTTTCCCTCTCCCCCTTTAGGGGGAGAGGGTTACAAGCTCGGAGAAGATTTCCAAATCTTCCCGAGCAGTAGTTGGCGCATCGGCGACAACTAGGGTGAGGGGGATTTTGTTAATCCCTACATTCCCATCGCTTTCAGAACGTCCTTTTGAGTCGCATCGACGGCGTCGATTTTGTCGTCAAAACTCATTGCAAACTCGGGGTCTTTGAGCCCGGACCCGGTCAGCGTACACACGATTCTGGTGCCGCTTTTGAAAAAATTTCGTTTTGCGAGTTTCACCACGCCTGCCACTGCCGCAGCCGAAGCGGGCTCCGCAAAAATTCCCTCGCGCTCGGCCAAAAAGCGATAGGCCCAGGTAATTTCCTGATCGGTCACCGCGTCAATCAAACCGCCCGATTCATCGCGCGCCTCAATCGCACCCTTCCAGCTTGCTGGATTTCCGATGCGGATGGCTGTCGCAACGGTCTCGGGATGTTCCACAATCTTATTGTGCACAATCGGAGCGGCGCCTGCGGCTTGAAAGCCAAGCATTTTCGGCAGCGTGTCCGAGCGATTGGCCTTTTTATACTCCTTGTAACCGCGCCAGTAAGCCGTAATGTTTCCGGCGTTCCCGACCGGGATCGCATGATAATCCGGCGCATCGCCCAAATCATCCACCACCTCAAAGGCCGCGGTTTTTTGGCCTTCGATCCGGTACGGGTTCACGGAATTCACAATCTGAATCGGATGATTCGCCGTAATTTCCTTTACCAACTTCAACGCTTCGTCAAAATTTCCCTTGATGATAATCACCTTTGCGCCGTAGCGGAATGCCTGCAGCAGTTTTCCTTTTGCGATTTTTCCCTCCGGAATCAAGACAAAACATCTCATCCCGCAGCGCGAGGCAAACGCGGCGGCTGAAGCAGATGTGTTTCCAGTGGACGCGCACATCACGGCATTGGCTCCGGCTTCCAGCGCCTTTGAAATGGCCATGGTCATGCCGCGGTCTTTAAACGAACCGGTCGGGTTGAGCCCCTCAAATTTAAAATAAATACGCACATCGTTTAAACGGAGCTCCTTCGGCAGCGCTTCGGACAAAATGAGCGGCGTGTTCCCTTCATTCAAGGAAATGATCGGCGTCTTTTCGGACACGGGAAGAAACTCCTGATACCGCTCGATCACGCCGATTCTTTTGATCGGGACGTTTTTAATCGCCATAAAGATCCTCGTCATTGCGAGCGAAGCGAAGCATGCTTCCGACCGTCATCGCGAGGCCAGCGTAGCTGGCCGTGGCGA
>CAYJWM010000055.1:0-7898 GCA_964373885.1 uncultured bacterium
CTAGTGGACTCGGACGGAGATCTTCTGCCTGATTCTTGGGAACAGCAGTATTTTTCTTCCACTACCGCCGCGCTTCCAAACGACGACCCTGAGGGAGACCGTTTAACCAATCTTGACGAGCGATTTGCCGGCACCGAGCCGACCGTTTACACATCGGCCGCCTCTCTTTCTGAGAGTCAACTTTTGCGGCTATTTCAGGGAAAGGCATTTCTTTTTTTCTGGGAACAGTCGGAGCTACCTTATTTTTTTACCCATGACAATGCTCATTATGACGGCAATAACAGCAGCCAAAATTTTAATTCAAATGCCGCCGTCGGTTTTTCCTTTGTGGCTTATGTGGTGGCCGATCAAAATGACTGGGTGAAGCATACGGATGCTTACCACCGCATCCGGACTGCTCTTGTCCGGCTTGTGGAATTGCAAGGCGCTTCTTATGGCATGATCGGAGTTCCCCTGACACAGCAGGGAAACCGTCACGGACTGACCTATCATTTTATGGACAACAATGGTTTTCGCGCCTTTTCCAATGTTGAAATTTCCACGATCGATCATGCTTTGTTGACGGCCGGAGCGCTTCTCGCCGCTTCCTATTATCCGGGAACGGAAGTTGAAGATTTGGCCCATCAATTGTTTGACAACACGGATTGGCGCTGGCTTTATGACGGAAATTTCTTTTATCAAGGATGGCTTGAAGGTTGTGCTTCCGGCGAAAATTGTATCGAGGGAGGGCATACGCTCGACGCATGGAATCGTTATTCGGAACTCATGATTCTTCTTTTCCAAACGATGTCGGCCGAAGGCGCAAAGGGAGTCGGTCCCGAGGCCTGGCAGCAACTCGCGTTTGGCAATCCAAATGTGATGTTTCCGAATGAGTGGGTGGATATTTCTCCCGGCAGCAATCCTCAAAATTTTACTTTTCTTTCCGATATGCCGGATGTTTCTCAAGCGGCCGGCTTCGAAAATAATCCGGGCCGTTTTCGTTACATTCATGCCGGCTCTATTCACAATCATCAATATTCTCATATGTTTGCTGATTTCAGGCATCGTCCCGACGGATTCCGTCAGACGGATTTTTTCGCCAACTCCATAAATGCCACGATGGCAAACCGGGAATTTTGCATTCAATTGAATGCCCATGCCTTCGGCGGCGATCCCGGGAGCCCAGACTTATTTCTTCAACAGCCGTATGAAACCTATGGTCCGAATTCATGGGGCCTTTTGGCGGGCATTGTTTCAGACGGGACGTATAAAGTGATGCAGCCCATTGTGGTAAGTTGGGATGACTTTTCACCCCAAAACATTGCCGCCAATAACGACAGCGGGACGGTTTTTCTGCCGGCGCCGCTGGGTTCTACAGCATTTGCGCCGCGGGAAGTGATTGATTTTGCGCGGAATCTTCTCACGCGTTTCCAGGCGAATGAAACCGGTTACGATGCGCTCGTCAATCGATACGGTTTTATGAATTCGTTCAATTTGGGCCGCGGGTTTTACCGGAGCGACCCGCCGGGACATTTTTCGGTGATGACGATTGGAATTGATTTGGGCGCGGTTGTCGGCGGAATTGAAAATCATCTGACCGGCCTTCCCTGGAAATTTTCTATGCGCCAGAGCCGCATTACAGACGGCATGGCAAACGGCGCTGGTTTCAATATTGGCAATGTAGAGCCATTCATTCTGAATTTCGATGATAATCCTCCCGCCCCGAGTGAAGATACAAACGGGGGAGGCCAGGACCCCAATTCATTTGGCGCGGGCATGTTTGAGTTCGGAGCGGGCGCTTCCATTCAGTACGCTTTTATCGGCGATCCGCGCCCTGATATTCCTTATGGACCCCAGAATTGGGCGGCCGACATTCAAACCGTGAACAATGTCAATGACGGCGGTTTTATTTTGCTGAACAATCACAGCGTGAGCCATTGGGACCGTGTCAGTTTTTGGATTAAAGGCGACGGAGCCGGCCAAGATTTTTCAGTGGGACTCAAAGACAGCACCATCGATTTTAAAGGTGCGGCGCTCCAAGCCACGGAAGTGAAACTTCCGATCAAAGACTTTTTTTCATCGGGTCAGATTCCAACGGATTGGACTGAAGTCAGAATCCCCCTTTCTGAATTTGAAACCCGAGGAGTGCGTTTGACACGCCTCGATAATATTTCATTTACTAATCTTCGGCCGGCCGGCGGCCGGATTTGGGTGGATGATATCGCGTTCCTCGGCGATGAATTTCCGCCCGCAGCCCCTAAAAAGATTCGTATTACACCTGAAAGCGGCGATCTCCGCCTTCAATGGGACGAAAGTCCCGAACGGGATGTGGTGGGTTATAACGTTTATCGCCGGCTTCCGAACGCGGCGTACACAAAACTAACTTCCCATCTAGCGGTCGAGCCGACTTATTTGGACTTAGGTGCCAACGGAGGGGAGTATCAATACGCAGTGACAGCGGTCGATAATGCAAAGCCCCAAAACGAAAGCGCTTTCGGCGTTAATCTAGCTCCTCAACTGGTACCTGCAGGGCCCTTTACTATTAATGAGGAGCAAACCATTCAGTTCACCGTCACCGCTACCGATGGAGAAGGCGATGCACTTGTTCTATCCTCTCCGAATTTGAATGAATCCGGCGGGGCCACTTTCGAGCCCGGCGTGACGCAGATATCGCCGGACGGCACGAGCAAAATCGAAGGGATATTTCAGTGGACGCCTCGTTGGTGGCAGGCAGGGAAAACGCATTTTGTTCAATTTTATGTGACCGATCCAAACGGCGGGAGCGCAAGCAGAATCGTTCAGATCCAGGTGATCGAGATCAATCAGCCACCCTACATTTCGCCGATCATTGGAAATAAAACTGCCGTAGTCAATCAACTGCTTAAATTTGGATTTTATTTAATTAATCCGGACGGGTTCAATTTGACTGTGGATGTCCAAAATATCGTTCCGCCCGTAATGCCCCAAGGCGCTACGCTATCTTGCGATTCCATGAGTGGCTGCGGCTTCGCGACACAATGGTGTGAATTTAAGTGGACTCCTGCTCCGGGCCAGGAAGGACCTCATACCGCGCAGTTTACTCCTTGCGAGCTGCCAAGCAATAATCCCGTCTGCGGACCGACGATGACGGTGAATATTAATGTCACATCCGCTTAACGGCGGGATTATTTGCTGGCGGAAACGGTGGTTTTTTGGCCTTTTGAGAGGGATTGAAGCGCTGAGTGATAGTCCGGCTCTTGCGTTACTTCCTTGACGATTTGCGCATAACCGATCTTGCCATCCGGGTTCACCACAAACACCGCTCGAGTAAGCAGGCCCAGTTCCTTGATCAAAAGCCCCCAGTTTTTTCCGAATTCCTGCCCTTTATAATCCGAAAGGCACACGATATTTTGAATTTTATGCGCGTCACAAAATCTTTTTTGGGCGAAGGGAAGGTCCATGCTGATCGTCAACACCTTTAGGTTTAATTTTGCGGCTTCCTGATTGAATTTTTTGGTTTGAATTTCGCAGACGGGCGTGTCGAGCGACGGGACAGAACTGATCACGACGGTTTGTCCTTTAAAATCGGAGAGTTTTACGGGTTTCAATCCTTCCCCAATGGCGGTGAAATCGGGTGCTTTGTCTCCGGCCTTTAGCGCGGGTCCGAGCAAAGTGAGCGGGCCTCCTTTAAACGTGATCACTCCGGTACGTTCCATGCTGCCTCCTTATTTTATCTGCTGGGGTTTTCTGAAAGTGTTCAAGGAAACCAAAATCGGCTTGAAATGTCAAGGACGATGTATGGGACGATGTATGGAATAAGGAGTACCGGAAAGCCAAATCGTTTTGCCCCACCACGGCCGCACGAGCAAAGTGATGGGGTTTGCATGGGGGTCAGCGCATTCGACGCGGACGTGAAAACCCTGTTTTTGCATGAATTGCTTGATGGAAGCGGGCGTTTGCAGATTGATATGCAGCCGGGTGTGTTCGCTTTCGGGGTAGCGGATTTTAAACAGTTCGCCGAAAAATTGGCCGACGGATCCGGAATGTCTGCTCTTTCTGCGCAGAATTCGCAGCAGCATCTTAACCGTTTTAAAAGGAAGTTCCATGATCCGTTTGAGTGGATAAAGAAACCGTTCATAATTCAGGTTGGGTGTGCTGATGATTAACACCCCATCCGGTTTGAGCGCCCGTCTGAATTTTTGCATCAACACCTCAAGCTCCCAGTCGTACAGATGCTCATAAACCTGATTGAAGCAAATGCAGTCGAATTCCTGTTCGAACCCGAGTTCATTCACGGAACTTTTTGAAAAAGAAACGCGCTTTTGAATTTCTTCGGGAAAGCGCTTCACATATTCCCGGGCGAAATCAACGGCGTCCTGGCTGAAATCAATTCCGACGACCGTACACCCGTATCGGGCAAGTGCGACCGCGCAGGTTCCACGCCCGCAGCCAAAATCCAGAACCTGCTGGCCGGGTTTCATTTTTCCTATGCGGATCACATCCGGCGCCGCTTCGTCAATCAGCTCCGGGTTTTCCGCGTGCTCAAGACCGGGCAGACTATGCCGGTAGTAGTTTTTGTCATAAAGTTCCGGCCCGAGGCCCGGCTTTTTTTCCATCAGTGAATTATTTTATCAGTTTTTTTATTGCTTGCCACACGCTTTATCAGGTCGCTACAATTGTCGCGCGGTCCTGTCACGGCAAACATCCCGTACGTCCTCGGGCATTCGCCCTGCGGGCGTACGGGAGCCCTGTTTGCCGCGCCACCCGCGCGTCAAAAAGCTTATGAACATAAAGAAAGAACGGATTAAAAAACTTGCCCGTGAGACCGGCTTCGATGCCTGCGGTATTACTGTTCCTGAACTTCCCCCTGAGGCGGAGGAAACCATGCGGCAGTGGGTGAAAGAGGGCCGGCATGGCGAGATGAGGTATCTCGAACATTATGCCGAGCGGCGCGAGCAGTTTCAAGCCCGTTTTCCTCAAGCGAAAAGCGTCATTGTGCTCGGCGTTAATTATTTTTCTAAGTCCCCCCCCCCCCCACCCCCAACCCCCCGGGGGAGAGGGAGGTATGAGTAAAAAATTAATGGGCTGCGTGGCCCGCTACGCCTGGGGCCGGGATTATCACAAAGTGCTCCGCGGGAAAATAGATGTGTTAAAAGGAAAAATCCGAGGCGAAGCCGGACGAGCAGTGCAATTTGAAGAAGGTGTTGATACCAAACCGTTTTTGGAACGCGCGTTTGCCGAACGTGCCGGGCTCGGGTTCCGCGGGAAGCAAACCCAGCTTTTGTCCCTTCAATTCGGGCCATGGCTTTTTTTGGCCGAGCTTCTGACAGACCTTGCGCTCGAAGCAGATGAACCGTTTTCAGGAAGCTGCGGAACTTGTCGATTATGCATTGATGAGTGTCCGACAGACGCCATTGATGAAGCCGGCCATATCGATGCGCGCAAATGCGTGGCTTATTTGACCATTGAACATAAAACCGAAATCCCGATCGAGCTTCGTCCCAAGATCGGAAACTGGGTGTTCGGCTGCGACGAGTGTTTGAATATATGTCCCTACACGGCGAAACAAAAAGAGACGGCATGGAACGATTTGACCGAAACGGAAGGGTTTGGCCCGCAATTGAATATGGAAGAATTATTTCGGATTAAATCGAATCGTGAGTATGAACAAAAATTCGGGCCAAGCGCGATTTCCCGCGCGAACCGAAAACAGCTTATGAGAAACGCCTGTGTGGTTTTGGGGAATTCAGGGCGCCAAGAAGCGCTCCCGTTTTTGGAGCAGGCGATGCGGGATCCGTCTAAGTTGGTGCGGGAGCATGCCGAATGGGCGATTGAGCAAGTTAAAAAAAATAGAAAGGATGATAGTCATTGCCCCACAGGGGCTATCCCGATCCTATGGAATAAAAATCCATAGATGGGATTGCGAGAAGCGAAGCGACGAAGCAATCTTGAGAGATTGCTTCGGCATGACTTGGAGCATTGCCTCGCAATGACCGTGTTATGTTTAAGATCGGGAAATTAACGCTCGGCGGTATCCCGAGAATCGCCGTCAGTTTTAGAGACAAAACGCCGAAACGGGCCATCAGGGAAGCCAAGCTTTTGGGGATGGACGTCGCGGAACTTCGGATAGATCTTTTTTCTTCTTTTAAGCCCTCCTGCATTTTAAAGGAGGTCTCTAAATTTAAGGGCATTCCCACGATCGCTACCATCCGCTCCAAGGTCGAAGGCGGAAAATGGCGCTTCCGCGATGAAAGACGGCTTGACTTGTTCCGGGCCGTTATTCCGAAAGTAAGCGCGGTTGATATCGAACTCTCGTCCAAATTTATTTTGGGGCTTGTGGTTCAGGCGGCCAGACGCGCGAGGAAGCTGGTGATTGTTTCCTATCATAATTTTGAGCGCACGCCCCGGCTCGATGAACTTAATGAAATCCTGGAATTAGCCGAAGCTTCAGGTGCGGATATCGTGAAAATAGCGGCCATGGGCCGGAACCCAGGTGATTTTAGGACTTTGGCGCGCTTTACCATGGAGCATGCGTCGAAGGGAATTATCACCGTGGCCATGGGTAGGGAAGCGGCTGTATCGAGGATTGTATTTCCAGCTCTGGGCTCTTTACTGACCTATGCTCATTTTGGAAAACCGACAGCGCCGGGCCAATTGGATTTAAAATCCACATCCCTTTTAGTGAACAAGCTATACCATTCAACTTAAACCATTATGAATAAACAAGTTATGTTTTGAGTTCTGCAAATTTCCCCTCTCCCCTCTGGGGAGAGGGCAGGGTGAGGGGTGAATCCGAGAATTTACCCCCTCATCCCCACCTTCTCCCCCAAGGGGGAGAAGGAATTGTGTGGAAAGTGCAGAACTCAAGTTATGTCGTCTGCGACGACTGCCCAACGGGTGGGACTGTATTATTTGCATGTCTCACTAAACCTTTATGTCCAGGGATGCGTCTAATTTGGTGAGTTCGAAAATTAAGTTTAAGGAGGCCCAAATGAAGACGACAAATGCTAAATTAGGATTCATGCTTATCTGTTTGACGGGGGTGTTGTCCCTGCCGGCTTTCGGAGCGGAAAATCCGACAGCGGAGCAATCATCGCAGATGACGGCCAATCAATCCCTCAAAAATCGAATCACCGAACTTCAAGCGCTTCGCGAGGAAAATCCCGAGGCGTTTCGACAGGCCGTTCAGGCGCACAAACAAGAAGTCCAGACGCGGCTTGAGAATTTGCGCCAGGAAAATCCAGGGAAATTCAAAGAACTGATCCAAAAGAGACGCGAAGACTTCCACGAAAAGTTGGAAAAGACCCGCCAGGAAAATCCGGAGCGCTTTCAAGAATTAGTTGAAAAACGCCGGGAACGGCTGGAACAGCGCGCCGATTATTTTAAAGAGAATCATCCGGCGCAGTATGAGAAATTCATGGAAAAGCGTGCGGAACGGCTGGCTTATTTCAAAGAACAAAATCCGCAAAAGTTCCAGCAATTTCTTCAAAATCATCCCGGCTTGAAAGAACGTTTGCAAAATGCGCCTCCCGGAGTCCGCGCGCGGATACTTGATCGGGCCGAAGACAAATTTGACCGGCGGGAAGATCGTCAAGACGCCCGAGAGGATTATCGCGACCGCAGAGAAGATGTCAGAGACCATCGTGAGGATGTCCAGGATCGAAGAGAAGACATTCGCGATGCGCAGCACGACGGCGGGGTGCGGGATCGGCTTGAAGATGTTCGTGACCGCCAGGAAGATATTCGCGACCAACGTGAGGACGTATACGATCGGCGTGAAGATGTGAGAGATCGGAAAGAGGATTATCAAGACGCCCGAGAAGATTATCGCGACAGGCCTGGTGAAGCCGGAGATCGCAGGGAAGATTATTATGATCGCCGCGAAGATTATCGCGACCGCAGAGAAGATGTCAGAGACCATCGTGAGGATGTCCAGGATC
>CAYJWM010000055.1:7998-10637 GCA_964373885.1 uncultured bacterium
TTCGCGATGCGCAGCACGACGGCGGGGTGCGGGATCGGCTTGAAGATGTTCGTGATCGAAGAGAAGATTATCGTGACCGGCGTGAGGATTATCGCGATCGGCGGGAAAACATTGCCGACAGGCGGGAGAATTTTCGCGATTCGAATCAACTGGGCTCTAGGTTTGTAGGAGGGCCCGGAGAAGGATTTCGTCCGGGTTCTCAAAGCGGCCAAAGACCGAATGGGCTAATGGGGCAAAGATTTGAAAGAGGCGGACCGGCGCAACAAAGGCAAATGGGTACGGCGGGCGGGGAGAGATCAGGATTCCAAGGAGGATCCCGCCCGGGGCAAATGATGAGAGGTGGCGGAGGCGGTCCTGGTTCTGGAATGTACGCAGGGGGCGGACCTCGGCCGGGCGGTGGTTCTAGACCTTCTATGCAAGGTGGTGGACCCAGAGGAGGCGGTGGTGGCGGAAGGCCGGCAGGTGGCGGTTCTCGTGGAGGCGGAGGAGGAGCTCGTGGCGGCGGTGGTGGAGCCGGAGGGGGAAGAAGGTAAATGGAAACAACCGCTCTTTCTGATGAAACACTGATTGCAAAGGCGCGCCAAGGCGATCGGGATGCTTTCGGAGCGTTGGTCACGCGCTATCAAGCTCAAGCGATTTTGGTGGCTCAGAGCGTTCTCAGAAATTTGGAGCTTGCTAAAGACGCTTCTCAAAACGCATTCGCCAAAGCTTATTTTGGACTCGACCGGTTTCGGGAAGAAGCTAAGTTCAAAACTTGGCTGTTCAGAATCGTCGTGAACGAAGCAAAGGATGTTTATCGAAAGGAAAAAGCCCGCGGGCTTTTTCAGTTTTGGTCCGCTCCGGCGCCCGCCGAGGAAGGGTCTGAATCGATTTTAGAAGTGATTCCTTCAGGAGGCGAGTCGCCGAGAGATGCTTATGAAACTCAGGAAATCAAAGAGCGGTTGGAAGGGGCCATTTACAGTTTACCGGAGCGGGAACGGGACGTGTTCATTCTTAGATATTTAAACGGCCTTGCGATTTCCGAAGTGGCCGAAACGCTTGGCATAGCGGCCGGCACCGTGAAAGCGCATTTGGCGCAAGGGACCGTAAAATTGAAATCGATTTTATTGTCTTCGCCCGGACCGAAAGTCCGCGGAGGAAGCATTCAAGGAGGTGAGTATCATGGATAACGAATCACTGCCCCCGGAGCTCGAAGGGATGCTGAGCAAGGTGCGGCTTAAGGAACCGTCCAAGGAAACTATGGCGGGCTACCTTTCGGGAGTCAACGCCAAAATTGACCGTGGTCCGGTAGGAACGAATTTCGGGTTTCCTCAGGTGGGTATTTTATTGCTTGTGGGACTTGCTTTCGCTTTTGGGATTATTTATCTGTTTGCTTTAAATCCCAACAAGGAACCGATTCAGGTTGCCCCACAAATACAATCTGAAATGGCCACTCCATCGGCGCCTAAATTTGCGACGGAACAGGCAGAAACCACATCCCAAGTGACGCAGCAAGCTTCCGGTGAGCTTTCCCTGGAAGATCAAATGGCCCTTCTCGAGGCTTTGGAAGAAGAGACCGGGAGTGACACCATAGATCTTTTCGGAGATGATGAGCTATTCGATGAAATTGCTTTGCTGGATAATGTTGAATTCTCGGCTTTTGAGAGCGCACAAGCTTCGACGGCTATTTAAGCCGTTGGAAGCATACACGGTGCCGTGTGGGGACGTCTCAATTAATAAGTTTAAATAAGTTTTTTGTTACTGTTCTACACATCGCAAGAAATACTAAAGGTTTTTCTCCTAATCCCGATAGAATAATCCAGAGTCATACCAAAATAGTTTTGCCGTATATTTAAAGCGTGAAATAACAGTTCAAAAGGGAGGGAGAATAATGAAAAAGGCCATTGCTTTGGTGGTCATCATGCTGGTTGCGTGCGTGCCAATGACGTTCGCGGCAGATGCGGGCGGGGCTCCTGACGCCGTTTGCGGCTGGGCGGCCTCGAGCAGCTATCCAACAGCCGCATCAGGAAGGCTGCTGCGTGGCATTGCAAACGCGGGCTTCGGTTGGCTGGAGCTTTTCAGACAACCGATGATCAACGATAACAAATGGGAAGGATTCAGCAAAGGACTGGTCCACACGGTCGGCAGAACTCTTTTCGGGGTTCTTGAAGCCGGTACCTTCTTTTTGCCGCAGGTAAAGATTCCGGCCCAAGATCCGGCTTGCCCGCTTGAGATGATCAGCAGTTAAGCATCGTTTTTCGTTCAAGTTTAAAAAGGGGACAGGCACATAGTATAAAACGTGCCTGCCCCCTTTTTGTTTCCGCGAATTCCACTTGCCCATCTTCCTCTCTCACGTTACCTTAGGGTTATGAAAACGGTTACGATCGGACTGATTCAAGCGGCGGCTTCCGAGCATGCGCCGTTGAATCTCGAAAGAGCAGTTCAAAAAGTGGAGAAGGCCGCCCGACTGGGGGCTCAAATCATCTGCCTTCAGGAATTATTTCGTTCTCCTTATTTTCCTCAAACGGAGAACGCAAAAAATTTTAAATTGGCCGAATCAATTCCCGGCCCGGCGACGGATATTTTTCAGAAGCTGGCCAAGCGCCTAGGCCTTGTGATTATTTTGCCTTTATTTGAAAAGCGTTCCGCCGGAATGTACC
>CAYJWM010000056.1:0-10422 GCA_964373885.1 uncultured bacterium
CAACAAAATATCGTTTTGCATACGCCGGTTAAATCCAATGAAAAGACTCCTGATTTGACCGATCCATTGCTTCATAAGCATCTGAACGGCATCCGCCGTTTGATTGAGACGGTTAATGGCCAGCTGGAACAGCATTTTCATATTAAAGCCATTTGGGCCAGAGATCTTTGGCATTTGGTTTCCAGAATCATCCGTAAAATTCTGACTCATACCTATTGTGTTTGGCTCAATTTAAAATTGAATCGAGATCCGTTACAACTAAAAGGCCTTGTGTGCTAAAACTCGCACACGGCGTTAATCTTAGATTGCTTCCTGCCTGCCGGCAGGCAGGCGTCGCTTCCTCCTCGCAATGACACCATGAGAAGCTGGTCGGCTGGATTCCTGCTTACGCAGGAATGACAAAAGAGAAGAGCGTGGGAATGACAGAGCCTGAAAATAAAAATGACAACAATAAATTTAAAACAAATTGAGAAAGACTGGAACGACCGGGGATTTAGCTTTGGAATTTGGACGGATCCACCCGGTCAAATTTGGGAAGGTTATGTTCATGACACCGACGAACTTTTTATGGTCGTGGAAGGTAATATAGAGCTTGAGATGCAGGGGAGGAAACGGGCGCTAAAAGTTGGCGAGGAAATTCTGATACCGGCAAGAGAAGTTCATTCTGTTCGAACAAAAGGTGCATCGGGTTCACGTTGGTTATATGGGTACGGCGTCAAAAGATAAAAACAGGACGGCTGGATTCCCGCTTTCGCGGGAATGACAGAGTCTGTTAACCGACGCCGCCCAATGGGGAAGGGTAAGAAAATTAAAGAATGACTTTTGAACTTTTTGAAAAGTGGTTTGTTAGATTACGAAACTTGACAGATTACAAAACTTGACATTGTAGTAATTATGTACTACATTTGTAGTAAATATGACTACAGCAATACCTTATCTTTTTCATCTAAGGAAATCCTCTTTAAGGAAGCGTTTGCTTGCGGTTTTTTTCACTAATCCTGAAGTAGAATTATACGTCCGAGAAGCAGCCGCTCGAATCAATGCCGATCCTACAAACGTGTCTCGCGAACTTAGAAAACTTGAGGAAGAAGGACTTTTTTTTTCCAGGTTGCGGGGCAAACAAAAATATTTTCGCCTGAATAAGAACTATCCCCTTTATGGCGAGTTTAAATCCATGATTATGAAGACCGTGGGTGTCCAAGGTTCCCTTGAGACACTTGTCAAAGGAGTTCCCGGGATTAAACGTGCTTTTATTTACGGTTCTTTTGCCCGAAATACGGAACGCGCCGGTTCTGATATTGATCTTTGCCTGATTGTCCGAAAGAACGAATTCAAGGAGAATCCCTTATTGGAAGGGCTTCATCGACTTGAACGCGCACTTGGCCGCGAAATTAATTATACTTTTTTGACCGAAGAGGAATGGAAATCAAAACAGCGTTCAAAAGATAGTTTTATCACGAAGCTTCTAACAAACAAACGCATCGAACTCGTCAATGGAAATTGATCTGCGGGATTTAATTCAAGCCGGCTAAATTCAAAAGGAAAGCGGTATGGGTTGGGACCAAGTGGAGCGGTTGCGAAAGCGGCGGAATGAGTTTGAATACCAGGGAATATTTGAAATGGGAAGAGCGGAATTGAAGGATGCAGTGGAACACGCAAAACGTTTTGTTGAGAGAATCCGCGAACAGTTGGGAGAAGTGAATCCACAGAAAAAGTTTCAATGGTAATCCTCCTCGCAATCCCATTTATAAATTTTCATTCCATTAGGATCGGGATAGCCCCTGTGGGGCGATGACATCGTGAAAGTCGATTTTTCGATTGTGTAAGGACGGAAGTTGGAACTTGCAATTATGAATACAATGTATTACAATTTGCTATGGAAGTTCGGTATCGTAAAAGCGTCGTAAAAAGAATACAAAAGCATCAGCTTCCTAAAGAAATTTGGGAGGATTTTCGAGATGCTTTTCAAGCTTTAGCAAAAAGCAGGAATATGCGGCTTTTTGATATCAAAAAAATGATGATCAAAGGGCCTTACATCTATTTCAGAATGCGGATTAGAAATTATCGGGCACTTTTTCATATGGATAACCAATGTATTTATGTGGAAGACATTGGACTAAGAGGGGAGATATATAAACAATGGCAATAAAAACAATTCGATTTAATAAGGCAGAAGAGAAAATTCTTAAGAAGGTTCTTGTTTACTATCACGGCGATTTCTCTAATTGCGTAAAGGAGCTTCTTGCTGAAAAGATCGAGGATTTAATGGATTTGAAAGTGATCAAGGCCATTAAGGAAGATAAGAAAGAGAATTATGTTTCCGCAAGTGATATTGACAAGTTGTTCACGAAATAGAGATTTGAAGCTCTGTTGATGTTCCAAACCAAACCAAAATCCAAAAAATACAAAGTGCGGATGGCGAATCTTTACGATCCCGCTTCGAAAGCGCCGTTTAATATCAGCCGTTCCAAAATCGATGATTTCTTGAGATGCCCGAGATGTTTTTATATGGACCGCCGGCTTGGCGTGGCAAAGCCCGATACGCCCCCGTTTCAACTGAACAAGGCGGTGGACGAGCTCGTGAAACGCGAGTTTGACGAATGCCGCGCGAAAGGCGAGCCGCATCCGATCATGAAGGCGGGGAAAATAGACGCGGTGCCTTTTGCCCATGCGGAGCTTGATACATGGCGCGACCCGTTCAAAGGGATTCGGTATCATCACAAGGAGACCAATTTTATGGTGTTCGGCGGTATTGACGATGTCTGGCAGAAGCCGGACGGGGAGTTGCTCGTGCTCGACTATAAAGCGACGTGGAAAACAGAGCAGGTGACGCTTGATGATGAGTGGAAGGACGGGTGGAAGAGGCAGCTTGAGGTGTATCAGTGGCTTTTTCGCAGAAACGGGTTCCGGGTTTCGAATCTGGGATATTTTATTTCGTTTAACGCGATTGTAGATGAAAAAGGGTTTGGTAATTTACTTCGCTTTACGCCCACCCTGCTTCCTTATGAAGGAAATGACAGCTGGATAGAGCCGACGCTTCGGGAAGCCCGTGATTTGCTTACGGCTGATAAGATTCCGGATCCCGATCCAGACTGCGACTACTGCGCCTACCGCAAGGAATCCGCTCTTTTGGCGCAGAAACATAAGTAAATGTTAGATTGCTTCCTGCCTGCCGGCAGGCAGGCGTCGCTTCGCTCCTCGCAATGACACTTTTTGATGATTTTCAGAGATGGTTTCGAATTGTTTTGATTTTAATCGCTGCTGCCGGGATTTCGGTGGGTGTTTTGTCGGCGGTTTCGCCCAAACGGTCGATCGGGCTCTATCAATGGATTATGAAATGGTTCAATTGGCGGGTTGAGCCGATTGATTTTAAAAAAGAAATTCGAAATACTCGGATTCTTGGGATTTTGATGGTGGTGCTAAGCACCGCAATCTTTTTCGTTTTATGACGAAACCTCCGGCGTTGAAACGCAGTCTCGGGCTTTTTGCCCTTGTGGCCTATGGGGTGGGCGATACCCTGGGCGCGGGCATTTACGCGTTGGTCGGCAAAATTGCGGGCATGGTGGGGCCGGCCTGCTGGATGTCCTTTCTCGCGGCGCTTTTTGCCGCTGGTTTTACGGCGCTTTCTTATGCGGAAATGGGCGCCCGTTATCCCTACGCTTCAGGCGAAGCGCATTATACTTTTGAGGCCTGCCGTTTCCGGCTGTTTTCGCATGGGGTGGGTTTTCTTGTTTTTATGTCCGGCATTACGTCCATGTGCGCAGTGGCGCACGCTTTCGCGGGATACCTCACCCCATTTTTCCCATCTCTTCCCATGCCTCTGGTGGCGATTGCTTTCTTTATTGCGATCGGGGCGATTACGCTTTCGGGCATGGAAAATTCTTCCGTTACCAATATGATTTGCACCGCGGTGGAAGTGACGGGGCTCATGATTGTGATTGCGGCGGGAATTTCCCATTTTGGGGAAGCGAAGGTGGATTATACGGCTTTTCTGCCGGAACTAACCGGCACGGCCCGGGTGCAGGCGGTGTTGGGTGGCGCGGTTTTTGCTTTTTACGCGTTTATCGGGTTTGAAGATATGGTGAAAGCCAGCGAAGAGGTGAAGGACCCCGAAAAAAATTTACCACGCGGGATTTTACTGACGCTTTGTATAACGGGCGGGATTTATCTGCTCGTTGCGTTAAGCGCCGTAACGGTCTTGAATCCGCAGGATCTGAAAAATTCCACAGCGCCTCTTGTCGATGTGGTGAAGGCCGGAGCGCCGCAGGTCCCGATTTGGATTTTTACGGCCGTTGCGCTTTTTGCCGTGGCCAACACGGCGCTCGTTAATTTTATGATGGCAAGCCGTATTCTTTACGGCATGGCCCATGACGGCCTTGTGCCGGGCTGGTTCGGCCGGGTGCATCCGAAGTTCCGCACCCCGCATGTGGCTACGGCATTCGTATTTGCTGTCGCGCTTGTGCTGACGCTTACGGGCAATCTGACGCGTTTGGCCCAGTCCACCGCCGTTTTGCTGCTTTGCGCTTTTTTTGCCGTGAATTTTTCCCTTCTAATACTCAAATTCCGAAAGGTGAGCGCCGCTGCATCCGCTTTTAACGCCCCGCTCTGGGCCCCGGCGCTCGGCGTCCTGAGCTCATTCGGACTGCTTTTCTACGCCTCGCTTCCGGCGCTTCTTACCGCGCTGATTTTGCTGGGCGTTTCATTCGCGCTTTTTTTCCTGAATCGTTTCATCCCCAACCGATGATCTTTCCGGTCTCTTCAAATAAAAACGAAAGTCTGGCGCGGGCGATGAAACGCCTCGGAATCCGGGAATCGGATTTGGAAGAGTCTTTTGTCCGCTCCGGCGGGCCCGGAGGACAAAACGCCAACAAAGTGTCCACCTGCGTGGTTTTAAGGCATATGCTCACCGGCCTTACGGTCAAATGCCAGCAGGACCGGTCCCAAGTCATGAACCGGTATTGGGCGCGGCGGATCCTTGTTAGCAGGTTGGGATCTCTCATCCATGGACGGCAAAGTGAAGAAGCGAAGCGCATCGCCAAGATAAAACGGCAAAAGCGCAAGCGCTCAAAGCGCGCCAAAGACAAAATGCTTCAGGCCAAGCACGCGCAGGGTGAAAAGAAGCGGCTTCCGCCACAAAAAAGACACAAAAAGACACAAAAAGAATCTGTTGACTTTTCGGGGGAATAGTATAGAGTACTCTTCGTTGCTAATTGAGGTGAAGCTGTAAGGTTTGATGTGTTAAAAGCCGTAAGCTTACTAATAGCTTACGGTTCTTTGTTTTTAGGGCCTTCATGCTTCTCAGAAAGGAAATAACCAACATGACACAAGGTATTGTGAAGTGGTTCAATAACGAAAAGGGTTTTGGGTTTATCACTCCCGAAAGTGGCGGAAACGACGTATTCGTACATCATTCTGCGATTCAAGGCAGTGGGTACAAAAGTCTTAGCGAAGGCGAACGCGTATCATTTGACGTGACCCGCGGGCCCAAAGGCGATCAGGCTTCGAACGTTACGAAAGTTTAATCCGGCCTAAAAAAACAAAAAGGGACGGGCAGAAAATGCCGTCGTCTACGACGACTGCTTCGCTGCCTGTCCCTTTTTTATTATTAAGGGACAGGTCCGAAAAGCAAGCGGACCAGTCCCTTAGAGAGGATCGGCTTGTTTGGTGAGGAGGACGGCGCGGTTTTTAAAGACTTCGAAAATTCCGGGGCCCACTCTGAAGAATTTTTCGCTTTGAACGTTTTCTTCTCTGATTTTAAGTTTTCCGCCGTTTGAATCGGCCACAAGCGCCGCGTGATTGGCGAGTACTCCGAAAAATCCTTCCGTTCCGGGCACAACCAGGGAAGACACCTTGCTTGAGTAAATTGTCCTCTGCGGGGTCATGATTTCAAATAAAAAGGTGTTGGCCATAGATTAAAGTGTCATCCTGAGGCCCGAAGGGCCGAAGGATCTCTGGATGATAGATTCTTCACTTCGTTCAGAATGACACGGTTATTGCTGTTTTGCTCGCTCGAGAACTTCGTCGATGGAGCCGGCCATGTAAAAGGCCTGCTCGGGAATGTGATCAACCTCGCCCTCGACCAGCATTTTAAATCCGCGTATCGTTTCCGCGCGCGGAATGTATTTGCCTTTTCTTCCCGTGAATTCCTCCGCCACGAAAAATGGCTGTGAGAGGAATTTTTCGATTTTTCTGGCGCGCATGACGGTGGATTTGTCCTCGGGTGAAAGCTCGTTAATTCCCAAAATCGCGATAATGTCGCGCAGGTCTTTATAGCGCTGGAGGATTTTTTGAACCTGCCTGGCCACTTGATAATGTTCAGCTCCCACGACTCTGGGGTCCAACATTCGGGAAGTTGAATCTAACGGGTCAACTGCCGGATAAATGCCAAGCTCCGCGATTTGGCGCGAAAGCACGGTGATACCATCGAGGTGTGAAAAGGTAGTGGCCGGCGCGGGGTCGGTGAGGTCATCGGCCGGCACGTAAATGGCTTGTACTGAAGTAATCGAGCCCGCTTTTGTGGAAGCGATACGCTCCTGAAGCTGGGCCATTTCGGTCGCGAGCGTGGGTTGATAGCCGACGGCGGAAGGCATTCTGCCGAGAAGGGCCGAGACTTCGGAGCCCGCTTGCACAAAGCGGAAAATATTGTCGATAAAAACCAGCACATCTTGATGCGATTCGTCTCGGAAATATTCGGCCATTGTCAAGCCCGTCAGCCCTACCCGAAGCCGCGCACCGGGCGGTTCGTTCATTTGTCCAAACACCAGCGCTGTCTTGTCGATGACTTTCGATTCGTTAAGTTCAAGCCAAAGATCGTTTCCTTCGCGTGTGCGTTCGCCCACGCCCGCGAACACCGAAACACCACCGTGTTCGGTGGCGAGGTTATGGATAAGTTCCATGATGATGACTGTTTTCCCCACGCCCGCGCCTCCGAAAAGTCCGACTTTTCCGCCTTTGGGGTAGGGAGCGAGCAGATCGATGACTTTGATTCCGGTCTCGAAAACGGAGGAGACGGGAAGTAAATCTTCAAAAGAGGGGGCAGGGCGATGAATCGGGTAACGCTTTTTTGGGTCTTTAATCGGGCCTTTTTCATCTATCGGCTCGCCGAGAAGATTGAAAATACGTCCGAGCGTTTGCTCACCCACCGGAACGGTAATCGGTTCACCCAAATCTTTTACCTTCATGCCGCGGACCAGCCCGTCTGTGGAAGACATCGCGATCGCGCGCACCGTGTTGTCGCCGATATGCTGGGCGATTTCGAGGGTCACATTGATTTTCTTCTCGGGAATTTCAATTTTGGCCGCGTTGAAAAGCTTCGGGAGTTCATTGGCTTCGAATCGAATATCTACGCTGGGCCCGATCACCTGGACCACTGTTCCTACCGCCATGCTGTCCTCCTATGTGTCATTCTGAGGCCGAAGGCCGAAGAATCTATGCACATAGATCCTTCGCTTCGCTCAGGATGACGGGTTGCGCCCGTCATTTCATTTGTAACGCCCGCGAGCCGGACACCACTTCGATCAGTTCTTTGGTGATGCTGGCCTGGCGGGCCTTGTTTCGCGCAAGAGTTAATGAATCAATCATTTCTTTGGCATTGTCCGTCGCCTGGCGCATCGCTATCATGCGCGAGACCTGTTCGCTGACGAGCGAATGTTTCACGCATTTTCCGATTTCGGACTCGATAAATTCCGGGAGCAGCCGCCCCAGCACTTGATCCAAATTTGGTTCAATCAGATAATCAACCGATGAGGAATCCACCCCCTCACTTTTACCCTCTCCCCCTTTTAGGGGGAGAGGGGAGGGTGAGGGGGATTCTACAAGCGGAAGCAGGCGCAGGGACTCCGGTTTTAAAGTGCTTAAGGTCTGCACGCGGGTGTAGAGAAATATGACTTCATCGGTTTCATTTTTAATAAAGGCATCCGTTGCGATTTGGGTGATTTGCGCGATTATTTCATCGATTTGCTGGGGACGGGGAATCGGGATTTCTTTTGCGAGCGTTTGTTTTGAGCGTTTCAAAAACGCCGCACCGTTTCGCCCGATCGCGACAAAGGAAATCGATTTTTCAGCCCTCACCCCTCCCCTCTCCCCTGAGGGGAGAGGGGAGGGTGAGGGGGTATTTACATCTTCAATGAATTGCATGGCCCGCGAAATCATATTCGTGTTATACGAGCCGCAAAGCCCCGTGTCCGAGGTGATCAAAAAAGCGAGTATTCTTTTTTCCTCTTCCCGTTTTTGAAGCAGGGGATGAGTGACCGCGCGATTTTTCAAAAGATTCGTGAGCATGCGGCGGAGCTCTACACCGTAGCGGTCGGATTCAGCAAGCAGGCCCTGAAGCCGTTTGAGCTTCGCGGCCGCGACCATTTCCATGGCGCGCGTGATTTTTTTCGTGTTTTCGACGCTTTTAATACGGCGTCTGATTTGTCTTAATGAGAGAGCCATTGTTTTTTAAATGCTTCGATAGCGTCTTTTAATTTTTCCTCGGTGGTTTCCGACAATATTTTTTGGGTTTTGATTTCATGCTCGATCGCGGCATGTTTTTGCTCCATGTACGTCAAAAATCCATTTTGGAACGCTTTCACTGACGAAAGCTCAATATCATCCAAATACCCTTGATTGGCCGCGTAAATGATGATGACTTGTTTCTCAAGAGGCATGGGCGAGAGAATGTCCTGCTTTAAAACCTCGGTCATATGCTCACCGTGTCTCAGTTGATCTTGCGTCGCTTTGTCAAGGTCGGTTGAAAGCTGGGCGAATGCGGCCAGCTCGCGGTGCTGGGCCAAGCTCAAACGCAGCATGCCCGCCACTTGTTTCATGGCTTTGGTTTGCGCGTTTCCGCCGACACGCGAAACGGAAAGCCCGACGTTCACGGCGGGGCGTATGCCGGCGTAAAAAAGATCGCCTTCCAGATAAATCTGCCCGTCCGTGATGGAAATGACATTGGTCGGAATATAGCTTGAAACGTCTCCGGCCTGCGTTTCGATGATTGGAAGCGCGGTCAGCGAGCCGCCGCCCAAATCATCGCGCACCTTCGCCGCGCGCTCAAGCAGGCGGGAATGAAGATAAAAAATATCGCCCGGATACGCCTCGCGGCCCGGTGGTCTTTGCAGGAGAAGCGAAAGCTGGCGATACGACTGCGCGTGCTTTGAAAGATCGTCATAAATAATGAGCGCGTGTTTTCCGTTGTAGAGATATTCCTCACCCATCGCGCATCCGGCATAAGGCGCCAAGTATTGCAGGGGGGCCGCGTCTTCAGAAGAAGCGCAGACAATCGTCGTGTATTCCATGGCGCCGTATTTTTCAAGCGTGTTGGCGAGCGAGACGACGCTTGAAAGTTTTTGGCCGATCGCGACATAAATACAGAACACGTCTTTTCCTTTTTGATTGACGATCGTGTCGATCGCGATCGCGGTTTTTCCGGTTTGGCGGTCGCCGATGATCAGTTCACGCTGTCCGCGTCCGATCGGAATCATGGCGTCAATGGCGATAATACCGGTTTGAAGCGGTTCTTTCACCGGCTGGCGCTGAATCACATTCGGCGGAATGTTTTCCACCGGGCGGAATTTATCGCTTGCGATCGGCCCTTTATCATCCAGCGGCCGGCCGAGCGGATTGACAATGCGGCCGACGAGTGCTTTGCCAACGGGAACCTGCACGATTTTTTCCGTGCGGCGGACGGTGTCGCCTTCTTTGATTTTGGCGTCGCTTCCCAAAATGACGACACCGACATTGTGGGTTTCGAGGTTGAGCGCGATTCCCGAAGTGCCGTCCGCGAATTGCACGAGTTCGCCGGCCATCACGTCCTCAAGGCCGTAGACCCGCGCGATGCCGTCTCCGACTTGGAGGACGTAACCCACGGACTCCATTTTGAGCTTGGTTTGGTATTTTTGTATTTCCGCTTTGATCGCGGAAGTCACTTCTTCGGGTTTTAACATGATTAAGCCACTTTACACTTTCGTTTGTCTGAGCTGCATGCCGAGATCATCCAGTTCACGGCGGATGCTCGCGTCGATTAAGCGATTTTTGATATGAATTTGAATCCCTCCCAGAAGACTCGTATCCGTTTCCGTTCGCACGGTTATTTTTTTGCCCGTGAGGCGCGCGAGCGCTTTTTCGAGCACCGGGCGAAGCGCGGAGTCCATGGGCCGGGCGGTCGTGATTTTTGCTTCCTCAACCCCTTTTTCTTCATCGATCAGTTCTTGAAGATGTTCCGCGATATGCGGTAGCAAATCCACACGCCTTTTTTCGATCAAAAGCATCAAAAATCGCTCCACCAGGGAATTTTTCTCGGGCCGTATCCCTTCGACCAGCGCATGTTTCTCTTCACGGCTCAGGAGGGGATTTTGGAACAAATTCATCAATTGGGGCCGCTCATTGAGAATATGGACCAGTGAAGCGAGCTCTTTTTCAAGCGCTTCCGCACCGCCG
>CAYJWM010000057.1:0-10414 GCA_964373885.1 uncultured bacterium
GGCGGGCGCGCAGAAAACGCTGAAGAAGCGTCGCGTACACCAAAACGTTCAAAATCACAAGCGTCCAGAAAAAAAGATCATGTCCAAAAAATTTCTGCGGAAATATGCCCCATAGAATCATTCCGAGCACAAATAGGACGTCCCGCTCCATCCGCTCCATAAAATCGGGCCATTCCGTATTGGAAACGGACACTTCCATGCCGGCGCGCGCCTTCGCGTAACTGATTAAAATCGCCCCGACCGCAAGCAGAAACAAAAGCGCCCAATAACCGCTCACGAAAGCAGCGGCCAGCGCGGCGGCCGACTCAAAAATACGGTCGCACATGGCATCCAAGTAAGAACCGAATTTTGTTGTGCGGCCCGTCAGGCGGGCGAGTGTCCCGTCCACAAAATCAAATAACCCAAAAAAAATGATGAGCAGGCCGAAGAGAACAGGGTTTCGATTCCAAACAAAAAAAACACAGGTGGCAAGTCCCAAACCGAGCGAAAGGAGCGTCACGCCGTTGGGGCTGAATCCCAGACGCAGAAAAATGCGGGCCACAAACTCGCCTGCTTTTTTAAAATACTCTTTATACGGAGTCAGCATGAAACGCTAAAAAAGGGTGTAAATGAAGGGCGCAACAGCCGAACTTTCGGTCCACACAATCAACACTCCCAAAAGCACGAGCATGACAACGATCGGGGCGAGCCACCATTTCTTACGCACTTTCAAAAATTCCCACAATTCCTTTATAACCGCTAGTTTGCTCATACGCTGCTCCTATAGGGACGGTTCTCTTAAACTTCCGTTAAAATTCTCACAATTCGTTAAAAAGAATCAACGAACGGTGGCCGATGAAAAGCCGTCTATGAGAACCGTCCCTGATGTTAATACAATTTTTCGTACTGTTCCCGCGACACCGGATCGGGCCGCTTGCTCCAATAACTTTTTGCGTCACGATGGACGGCTTGATCGAGCAAATCTTTTCCTAAAAGGCGCATGACGATCGCCATCGGGGAAATGATAAGGTAAAATAAAGCACCCAAAATGACCCGAAGCAACACCCAGGAGATCCCCTCCGCCAGAAGCATCCACGTTCGATAAATCAAGACGAGAGTGGATGGAAACGCCAGAGTGATCCCCAGCACCACGGCGCTGATCGGCCATTCGAACACATAGTGACGATGCCCCCTTAAAAAAGCGATCAGGCCCAAAAGAAACAAAAGCCCCGTCAAAATCAGGCCGAAACTTCTGACTTTTCCTGGTTCTATCGGGATTTTAGACCAGCGAATTTTAATCCAGTTCAAAAGAAACCTCCTCGTCGTCTGCGACGACTGCTCCGCTGCCGTCTGTGACGACTGCTCCGCTGAGGGCCGCCGGCTTCCCTTGCTCGCGTTTGTCCAAAACAAAATTTCCAATCACCAAATAATCAATTTCCGTACGCATGAAGCAGCGGAAGGCATCCTCGGGCGCACACACAATCGGCTCACCACGCACGTTAAAGGATGTGTTGATGATCACCGGACAGCCCGTCCTCCGGTAAAACGCCTGGATCAAATCGTAATAAAGCGGGTTGCGCGCATGATCGACCGTTTGAACGCGCGCGGAGTTGTCCACATGCGTCACAGCCGGGATTTGAGACCTGATTTCTTTTAATTTCTCAAGCCCTTTAAGGGCCCCATTCGGCGAAGCGTTCAGATATTTCTTCGCCACATCCGCCACCAGCATCATGTAGGGACTTTCGGTCCCTAGATCGAACCACTCGGAAGTTTCGTCCGAAATCACGGACGGCGCGAAAGGACGAAAGGATTCCCGGAACTTAACCTTAAGGTTCATACGGGACTGCATGTCACGGTTGCGCGCATCCCCGATAATGCTTCTTGCGCCCAGGGCCCGCGGCCCAAACTCCATCCGCCCCTGAAACCAGCCGATCACATTTCCTTCCTCAATGAGTTCGGCCGTCTGTTCAATCATCTCTCCCGTTTTGTGCCGGTGATAAATCGCCCCGGCCCGTTTTAAGCTCGACTCGATTTCATCGTCCGAATAAGCGGGCCCAAGCAATGACCCCTCTTGCAAACTCAACGGCTTCGGGACCCTCGGTTGTTCCAAATAATGATGCCAGGCAATGAGGGCGGCCCCCAGGGCCCCGCCGGCGTCTCCGGCGGCGGGCTGAATCCAAATGTTCTGAAACGGCCCTTCCCTCAAAATCCTTCCGTTGGCCACGCAATTGAGGGCCACGCCTCCGCTCAGGCATAAATTCTCTTCCCCCGTCACACAGTACACATGGCGCACCAAACGCATCATCACTTCTTCGGTCACCGTCTGGACCGAGCGCGCCAAATCCATTTCCCGTTCCGTCAGACGGCTTTCCGGTTTTCTCGGAAGTCCCCAGAACAATTTGTGAAAGCGGTCGTTTGTCATCGTAAGGCCGGCGCAATAGTTGAAATAACGCATGTTGAGCTTGAACGAGCCGTCTTCCTTAAGGTCGATCAATTCATTTAAAATCAAATCGGCGTATTTCGGCTCGCCGTACGGGGCAAGCCCCATCACTTTGTATTCGGCGGAATTGACGCGAAAACCCGTGTAATACGTAAACGCCGAATAAAGCATTCCGAGCGAATGAGGAAATTTGAGCTCATAGTCTAAGGAAAACCGGTTCCCCTGGCCGCGGCCGAAGCTGGTGGTCGTCCACTCCCCGACGCCATCGGCCGTCAAAATGGCGGCGCGCTCAAACGGCGATGGGAAAAAAGCGGAGGCGGCATGCGATTCATGATGTTCGGGGTAGACAATGGTCCCCTTAAAGTCAAGCTCCTTGCGTATCAGTTCCGGAATCCAAAGCCGGTGTTTGATCCACAGTGGAATGGCCTTTAAAAAGGAAGGGAAACCGGCGGGCGCATAAGCGAGATACGTCTGTAAAATCCGCTCAAATTTCAGGAATGGTTTTTCATAAAAGGCCACGATCTGAAGGTCTTGTTTTCCGATGCCCGCTTCTTTCAGGCAGTAATCGATGGCATGCTTCGGAAAATTAAAATCGTGCTTTTTCCGGGTGAACCGTTCTTCCTGAGCGGCCGCCACAATCTCCCCGTCCCGTAAAAGCGCGGCCGCTGAATCGTGATAAAAGCAGGATATTCCTAAAACATATTGTGGCATACAATTAACTTAATCGATTTTTACCGCTAAATCAAACATCAGTTTTGTTCTTCCTGTGCTCTTCCCGTCATCGGCACAAAGCGCACCGGCAGCACTTCTTTCTGTGTGACCCCCGATTTTGTTTTTTGAATCAGCCGGAGCACTTGCTCGTTTCCCTCACCCGTGGGGATCACCATACGTCCTCCGACCGCCAGCTGTTCCAAAAGCGGCTTTGGCACTTCCGGCGGCGAGGCCGTCACCATGATCCGGTCAAAAGGCGCCTTCTCGGGCCAGCCCAGAAACCCGTCTCCCGTGCGGGTGATCACGTTAAGAACGCCAAGCTTTTTTAGAAGTTTATCCGCCCGCTCCCGAAGCGAGGGAATAATTTCAATCGTATACACTTCGCCGGCCAGCCGGGCCAAAACCGCGGCTTGATAACCCGAACCCGTTCCAATCTCAAGCACCCGGTGCTCGGGCCGCACCTCGAGAAGCTCCGTCATAAAAGCCACCATATACGGCTGGGAAATGGTTTGGCCTTCGCCGATGGGGACCGGACGGTCCAAATAAGCGAATTCCGCTAGTTCGGGCGGGACAAACAAATGCCTCTCCACCTGCTTCATCGCATCCAGGACGCGGGAATTGTGTACACCTCTTGCTTCGATTTGCCTGCGCACCATTTCTAGGCGGGCTTGGGTGAATCGGGAATCTTCAGGCGTCATGGCAAGCAAAACCACCAGCAAAAACAGCGGGGTTAAAAAATAGATTCGAACATTTCGAAACACGTGAACATCAACGGTTGAAAAAATTCAAAAAGGACTGGAGGATTTCCCCAAGTGGCCGCCCCACCCGCTCATCCATGATGTAGTGATGAATGGAAAGCGCGACGAGAAACAGCCACCCCCATAGTTTTTTCCGATAAAACGCGGCGCCGAGCAAAGCGCCCGCCACGGCCAGATAGACGAGGATGGCGATGCCTTCCCCCACCGGCGTCAAGGCCGGGCGGACCAAAACGGCGATCCAAACCGGAACGGTGGTGAAAAAACCGACAAGTTCCGGAATGAGACCGGCAGGCGGATGGAAGGGCTGCGTCACAATGATCGCCAGCGCAAGTCCGATGCCCAGAAAAAAACCTTTGATTACTTTTCCCGTCATCTCGATTCCCCTCCTAATCTTTGACAAGCAGTGTTTGAAGTTCCTTCATAAAATGCGAAATATCCTTAAACTGCCGGTACACCGAGGCAAAGCGGACGTAAGCGACCTGGTCAATACGGGCCAATCGTTCCATCACAAACTCGCCGATCACGGAACTCGGAACTTCCTTGTCGTATTTTTCCTCAAGCATTTTTTCAAGGTCGTTGATCACCCCTTCCTGCACTTGGGCCGGCACCGGGCGCTTCTCGCAGGCCCTGTGGATGCCGGCCAGAACTTTGGTCCGGTCGTAAAGCTCGCGGCGTTGATCCTTTTTGATCACAAAAAGGGGCGTCGCCTCTACGCGTTCGTAAGTAGTATATCGGCGTTTGCACTTCCCGCATTCACGCCTTCTTCTCACCACAGATCCCTCATTGGAACTGCGGGAGTCAACTACTTTATCGTCTTCAGCACGGCAATAGGGACATTTCATGTCATCACCTGTTTTAATGCAAAAACTCTTTTCCTCGCTAACGCAAATTTTCTCTCTTGCGAACGATTTCGTAAATCGCGGGAGCCCTCGGCGCTGCCATTTAGGCCAGCGCCGCTTCCCTTGCGATTTAGCGAAACATTCGCGGCCAGCCGATAAAATTCGCTAATCGCTCGGGAAAAGAGTTTTTTCATAATTTTTCCTCTGCAAGTAATTCCGGATACAGCGGAAAGCGGCGGGTTAATGCCTCTACTTCCTTCCGGACGGCAGATAAATTTTTTTCGTCTTCCGGAGCCTTAAGCGTTTGATTAATCAAACTGGCAATTTTTTCCATTTCGTCGGTCTTCATCCCGCGCGTGGTGACGGCGGGTGTCCCAAGCCGGACGCCGGAAGCGTTAAAGGCCGATTCCTGGTCAAACGGAATCATGTTCTTGTTCACCGTGATTTTGACATGGTCCAAATAATTCTGCACGGCTTTTCCGGTAAACCCTTTCACCTTGACATCGACAAGCAGGAGATGATTGTCCGTCCCCCCGGACACGATACGGAAACCGAAACCGGCCATGGCTTCGGCCAATCTTTTCGCATTCGCCACAATCTGGCGCGAATAAGCGCGGAATTCTTCCGTGGCCGCCTCTTTTAAGGCCACGGCCTTCGCGGCCACAATATGCATGAGCGGACCGCCCTGCGATCCGGGGAAAACGGCCGAATCAATGGCTTTGGCGTATTTGGCGCGGCATAAAATAATTCCCGCCCGGGGCCCCCGCAGCGTTTTATGAGTGGTCGTGGTCACCACGTCCGAATAAGGGACCGGAGACGGGTGAACGCCCGCCGCCACAAGGCCGGCGAAATGGGCCATGTCCACCATTAAAAGTGCGCCCGCTTTATCCGCAATTTTCCGGCCGCGCTTGAAATCAATCACGCGCGGATAGGCGGAAGCGCCGAGCAAAATCATTTTGGGTTTGTGTTCAAGCGCCAGACGCTCGAGTTTATCATAATCAATGCGTTCGTCTTTTTGGCTCACGCCGTACGGAATGATTTCGAAATATTTTCCTGAAAAATTCATTTTATGGCCGTGAGACAAATGGCCCCCGTGGGCCAGATTCATGGCCAGAATTTTATCGCCCATATTCAGAAGCGCCATAAAGACGGCGATATTGGCATTGGTTCCCGAATGGGGCTGAACATTGACGTGCTCGGCGCCAAAAAGCGCCTTGGCCCGGTCAATCGCAAGCTGTTCGATTTTGTCCACATGCTCGCATCCGCCGTACCAGCGTTTCCCCGGATAGCCCTCGGCATATTTGTTGGTCAGCACCGTTCCGGCCGCCTCCAGCACCGCAAGCGAAGTGAAATTCTCGCTGGCGATCAGCTCGATATTTTCGTCCTGGCGGTGAAGTTCCGCACGTATCGCCTTATAAACATCAGGATCGGTTTCTTTTAATCTTTTCATAGGCGGATTCCCCGTCTTTTTTTCCGCTTGTGTCAACATGATGCGTTAAGTCTTGTTTTTATTCCGGCGATTTTGTTTTTCCTCAATGGATTTAATTTTCTCAATCCGGCGTTCATGGCGCCCGCCTTCAAAAGAGGTCTCAAGCCACTTGGACACAATCGATTTAGCCAGTTCGGGCGTCACGAAACCAGCCGGAAGCGCCAGCACATTGGCATCCGTGTGTTCTCGGGCGAGTTCCGCCTGCTCCGCCGTCTGGCAAAGCGCGGCGCGTATCCCGTTCATCTTGTTGGCCGCCACAGAAACCCCGATCCCGGAATGGCAGATGACGATTCCCTGGTCCGCTTCCCGCTTCTGTACCGCTTCGGCGGCCTTTAACGCATAATCCGGGTAATCGACCGGGGAATCCGAGTCGGTGCCCATGTCCTGAACGTTCAGGCCCTTTGACTTTAAAAAATCGACGATCACTTTTTTTAACTTGAAGCCCCGGTGATCGCTGGCGATCGCAAAAGAAGGGCCTTGGCTCATCTCACTATTTTTTCCCATAGTTTTAATATTTTTTCCTGGATGGAATGATAAATTTCCCGGTAAAAATCAAATGTGGTCCCGATGGGATCCGTCACATCCAGCACTATAATTTTCCCGCCCGCATCCGGACACATTTCCAAAATGGCGTCCTGATGCTCGTCCGTCATGGCCAAAATCAGGTCCGCATTAATGATATCCGCCCTGCGGCAGCGGTGCGTCCTGAACCCCTCGATAAAAATTTCATCGTTGCGAAGCACCAAACTGGTCTCAGCCGTGGGAAGCTGCCCGTCACGGGCAAACATTCCGCAGGAGTTGACTTGAATTTGCTCATCGAAACTCTGCTTTTTTAACTCTGTCCGAAGCCAGCCCTCCGCCATCGGAGAGCGGCAGGTATTGCCGGTGCAGACAATTAAAATGTATTTGCGCGGATACTTGCCGACTTTGATATTCTGAATGGCCTCTTCGACGCGGTCCGCGTAAACCCCCGGGCGCAAAACTTCCGGCGGCAGGGCCACCGTATCCACCACCGTCGAATCCCCTCCGAGTTCGCAGGGCCCTCCGTCCACAACGATATCCAGTTCATTGGGAAATATTTTAAGCACCCCTTCCGCCGTGACGGGAGATTTTTCGCCGCTGATATTGGCGCTCGTGGCCACGATCGGTTCGCTGCATTGATTGATGATTTGGACCGCAATTTCATTTTTGGGAAAACGGAGCCCGACTTTTTCATCTTTCCGGTTGAGCGCCACCAAGGTCACGGGCCCGGGCCAAAATCGGTTCACCAAGTAACGAAAAGGACGGCTTTGAACAATTTCCAGCCGTTCCAGCGCGTCCAGGCCTCCGATGTGATAGCTATACGGTTTCTCGGAGGGGCGCTGTTTCAACTCATTGAGCCGGACAAGAGCGGAGGGCTGGCTGGAACACACCATCAAGCCATAAACCGTTTCCGTTGGAAAAGCCACCACTTTCCCCCTCAACAGAAGGCCCGCCACATACCTCAGTTGCTCCGGATCGGGACGTCTTGGATCCAGTTTGATGATGGTTGTCTTCATCCCTGAATGCCGAACTGCTCCTTCAATTTTTGATTTTTCCGAACCACCGAATCTTGCAGACTAGATTTATGCTTGATCAATTTTTCCTGAAGCGTTTTTGAGGCGCCGGCCAAAATCTGCACCGCCAAAATCCCGGCATTGGCCGCGCCCGACGGCCCGATGGCCACGGTCGCTACCGGAATGCCGCTCGGCATCTGGACCGTCGCTAAAAGAGAATCAAGCCCGTTTAACGGTGTGGAATTAATCGGAACGCCAATCACGGGCACGGTCGTATGAGCCGCGACTACGCCCGCCAAATGCGCGGCGCCGCCGGCCCCTGCGATCACCACCCCGATTCCCCGTTGTCTTAATTTTTTGGCAAAGTCAGCCACAAGCTCGGGGCTCCGGTGGGCGGAGAGCACCTGAATTTCAAACGGCACCCCGAATTCATTCAAAACCCGGGTCGCTTCCTTCATGGTTTCCAGGTCGCTATCGCTTCCCATCACAATGGAGACTTGAGGGTCGGACATAAATTATGCTATCTCCGTTTTTTCAAACGCCCTTTTTCCGATGTCCCGGCGGTAAAAACCGTCCGCAAACGAAATGGACGCTGCCGCTTGATACGCATGATCATGCGCCTCTTTCAGCGTGCGCCCCAGACCGGACACCGCAAGCACGCGCCCGCCCGCGGTAACGAGGCGGCCTTTCGGGTCTTCGGCCGTTCCCGCGTGAAAAACCACGGTTTCCGGATGATTCATTTTATCAAGTCCTTTAATTTCAAAACCGGTTTTATAAGTTCCGGGGTAACCGCCGGAGGCCATCACAATCGTCAAACACGCGCGGGAATCCCATTCCAGTTCGCTTGTGTTCAGTTTTCCCTGCGCAATTTCCAAAAGCACGGGCACCAAATCCGATTTTAAACGCGGAAGTACGGCTTCCGCTTCCGGGTCCCCGAAACGCACATTATACTCCAATACCTTCGGCCCATGCGCTGTCATCATCAATCCTACATACAGGAGCCCGCGGTAGGTGATCCCCCGTTCCTTCAATTTTTGAATCACAGGCCGGGCGCATTGGCCCACGATTTTTTCAAGCTCCTCATCCGACACAAAAGGGCAAGGTGAATAAGCGCCCATGCCGCCCGTGTTGGGGCCCTGATCGTTATCGAAGGCGCGCTTGTGATCCTGGGAACTGGCGAGCGGAATGATGCTCTCGCCGTCGGTCAGAAGCAAAACGGAAAGTTCATCGCCCCACAGGCATTCTTCAATCACAACGCGCTTCCCGGCCTCGCCAAAAAGCCCGTTGCGGATCATTTGATTCACCACTTTAATTCCTTCTTCGCAGGAATTGGCAATTAAAACGCCCTTGCCGCCGGCGAGACCGTCCGCTTTGACCACAATAGGCGGCTCGCGTTCCACAATATAATGTTTCGCCTGATTCACATTGTCAAAAATCTGAAATTCGGCCGTCGGGACCCCCGCCTCCGCCATCAGCTGCTTGGCGAAAATCTTGCTCGCCTCAAGCTGGGCGGCGGCCTTTGTCGGGCCGAATATTTTTAATCCTTCGGCCTGAAACGCATCCACAATGCCGTGCGCAAGGGGGAGTTCGGGGCCCACCACCGTCAAATCAATAGAATGGCTTTTGGCGAACGCGGCCAATTCGCCGGTCGCATCAGAATTGATCGCCACGCATTCCGCCAAAGCTTTGATCCCTGCGTTTCCGGGCGCCGCGTAAATTTTTTTGACCAGCGGACTTTTTGAAATGCTCCACACCAGCGCGTGTTCCCTTCCTCCGCTTCCAATCACCAAGATGTTCATCTCTTTTTCACTCATTTTTTCCTACAATACCTCGAGTGCTTCACGAGGGCTTAAAAATAGAGTTGGGCCCATTTTCTTGATGGCAAGCAGTTTCCGGTCCCCGGTAATGAAATAATTCGCCTTCGAAGCTTCGATGAGACTTAAAACCGGAATATCATTTTCATCGGAAAACTTTATCTCGCGGTTTCTGGGAACAGAAAGTACGACCGTTCGCTTTCTTAAGAAAGCGATCAACTGTTCGGTCAATTCTTTCGGCGCCCCAAGCTTTTTTGTCAGCTTCTCTTCCAATTCTCCGAGAATAAACTCGGAACAAACCACCGTATGCCGCTTGATCCCTATTGAAAAAACGTATTGCGAAATCCCGCTGGTTGTAAGAAACCCGGAAATCAAAACATTGGTGTCAAAGACAATCTTCATTAAGTACCACTTTAGCGAAAGACGCGCTCCACATCTTCATCCGTATAAATGCCTTTCGCTTGAGCGTATGGGGCAAGCTTTCGCTTCATTTCTTGAAGCTCCCGATCGATGAGATACTGGCGAAGCGCTTCATTAATCAGCTCGCTCTTATTCATGCCCATCCCGACAAAATGGGCCATCATTTTTGCAATCTGCGGCCGGATTTGAACTGAAGTAAGCCCGATTCGGGTTGTCTTTTTTCGCATCGCTTTACCTCCGTGTATTACATTACATATATATAATAATACCAAATAATACAAACAAAGTCAACGATCTATCCTACTTCGGGTGCATCCCACTTCATACAGCTGTCATTCTGAGGCGAAGCCGAAGAATCTATGAGTCATAGATCCTTCGCTATCGCTTGAGGATGACACGAAAAGCAACTGTATCAAGTGGTATGCACCC
>CAYJWM010000058.1:0-8378 GCA_964373885.1 uncultured bacterium
CGCGCAAACGAAAGCAGTTCTTTCGTTTCGGTATCAGAAAGTTCAGCTTCAGTCAACCGTGCCTCGGAGCGGATGGTGTTTTGGCGAAATATGAAAATTTCGCCGAGAGCTCGATTGGAATATCCTGTTTTCCATTGCACTTTCGAAGGATGGGTGATGATGCCTGCTGTATGTTGTCCTATTTCATCGCCGCCGCGAACGGTTATTTGGGTTTCAACTTTTCCCCGAGAAGTCAAACGGGTTTGACCTGTCATCATATACTCGTGATAAGAGGGCATGCTCAAGTTATCAAAACCACCCGCATCAAAAGCGCCGATTCCCGACAGGAGGTCCCCTTCTTGTACTTGTAGTCGGTCGCTTAAATCATCATGATCATCCAGACGGTGAAAGATAACTTGCCGCGGCAAGACATATTTCATTGGTTCGACGACGACTTGGCCTTGATCCGATAATTTTTGCCGGCGTTCTTGCATTCGCGGCATTTCGACTGAAGAAGGAACAAATCTCACCGGATCAAATCCCCGTGGCGCAATGCCAGCGAACGGAACCTCTGGTTTGTGCTCCGCCAACGGATCAATTTCGCTTGGGAAGATATGATTCCACCACCTGAGACTTCGTATGCCTTTAAGTTCTGTCACCTCAAGGGTTCCTTCTCCGGCAAGTTCATAAATATGGCCCATGATTTCATCCAGAGAATGCGTGATCTTTTCATCGCGCGATACAACTTTAAAACTCACATGTGTGTGAGCAAACAATCCAAGATTATTCGGAATATGATCAGGACCTTCCTCAAGTGTTTTCCAAAATTCCTCAAGCGTTACGCGCTCGGAAATATTCCCGCGAATGTCTATCGCCTGCATGCGGGCATTTTCATAACGCTTTGGCGGGTATTTGTCGTCGCTCGCAAAATTTCCCGCTTCGTCAGATTTCATGCGCTGGATGACGACATCCAGACCGTCTTCGGCGGCCCGGTAGATGATGTATTTTCTTTCTTCCAGTGAATACTCGGCAAAATCCACATCATGGATTAAGAAAGGCTCTTCAGTCATGGCGACATGTGCCGCATAGACTCCCTCCGCAAGACCGATCTGTTGCAGCGCTTTGTTCATTCCAGGGTATTTTCCTTCATGCGCCTTAAGCTGGGTCTTAAAAATTCTTCCTTCCTTGGCTTCAATGTGATTTGTCCGAAGCCGGAAAATCGCTTTTGCAATCGCGCCCTTTACCGGCTCAGAAAAATTTCTCTTGGTAAGTTCCTTAAGTCGCCGAAGTGTATGTTCATCCCCGATGGATGCCACCTCCTCGATTTCATTAAATAGTTGAATCCGGTCAGAGGGACGCAGGAATGTGTCCTTCAATTCAAGAAGCCTCATGATCGCATCTGTCAAAAGAACATTTCTCCTTCGAGTGGCTTTTTTGACTTTCTCAAGTTCACCGCGCGACGCCTCAAAAGATCGCTCTCGATCGAGCGCCATGTATTCAACAACCGTTTGATGCAGCTCTCTAATCTGTTGGGTGTTAAGTTCTGACTGCGCCAAAAGTGCTGACAACTGCGCACGCATGGCTGTGATCTTTTCCGAATCATCCCGTGCTTCGAGGCGGCGGATCAACATGATGTTTACAGCGTCGTTCGGCTGGACCACAAAAGACTCTTGCACCCAGTCTCCTCCATGTTGGATGCTGAGGACGCTCAAGTGTTCGGGATTTCCCAATTGCGCCAAAACCCCTGAGATCAATCTTTTTACCTCGGCCGGCTCGTTTCCGGCCGGGCGCACCATGAGGTTGAGTACCATCGGATCAATCGGCGAAAGGCCGCTTGTGGCTGCCAGTTGAAGGGGCCGCTCGCGCTCGAATTTGAAGGAGACATTTAAATTAACACGGGCCGGGATGTCACCCTCTTCTGGTATTGGCGTAGCGCTGCTCCCTAAATAAATATTTCCAATGGGAGCACTCTCAACTTGTCCGATCTCTTTAAGCGCTTGCTCCCTTGTCAGTTCACTCTTCGTACGGTAAATAATGGAGGCGTGGTCGACCTGAGCAACGAGAGCCCCCTTTGCTTGCCGCGCTTCGGAACGTCCAGTTTCGAAGCGTTCGCGTGTTTTGTCGACGTTGGTCGACAACCGCGCTTCGGAGCGGGCCGCTATATTATTTTGTTGCATATACTTTATGATTTTATTATAATTACCTTCCATGGAGCGAGGTTTGAACCACTCGGATAAGTGGGCGTTTATTGCAAGGAGCGCGATGACGTTCGGCCAGATTTTGGCAACCGGGGCGCTAGCTACCCAGCTTTTCAGGGAATTTTCAATTCCGTGGAAGATTACGTTTGTGGTGGTTATATTTGTCTTGATCGTTTCTGCGATTTTCATGTATCCTAGCAGTATGAAAGGCAGGGAATAGAAAGATGGAAATTCCGATAATGTTAGGCGTGCTTGCGCTAATTGGGTTGATCTGGAATGGCGTAGAGCGTTATCGTACCAAGCATCAGAAACATCCGCATTAGTTTTATTTCCTACCCGCGCTTCGGAGCGGGCCGGCGTTTCTTGAACTGGCTTGGGCCGGTACACCATCAGGTAAGCGTCATCACCTGTATTTTCAAAATATTTGGGAGCCACTCTAATTCCCTCGAACCCCAAAACTCTAAAAAAAGCTATTCTCTTATCGTCATGTTCATTCACATGAACCGTCATCGGCTTGCCATGAAGTCTGTCTTGCATGTGTTTTACAAGCTGTTCGTCTACACCAAGCCCTCGGTATTCATCGCGAACAGCAATCCAAAGAATATCCGTCTGCTGGTCGAAATGGTGATATCCGATGGCAGCTGCAAACTCGCGTTCATGTAATGCGACTTGTATTTTTTTATGTTGGTATTGACCTTCTATCATTCCGCGCGGCGTTTCCTCTAAATCTTCTTCCGTCAAAAATTCTTTCCTCGAGAAGACGGATATATCTTCGACTGCAAAAATATCACCTTTATCCGAAGGTAGGATCCCACGCATGAAAATTTGCACCCGCGCTTCGGAACGCGAAACATCCAGCCCCATTTCTTTCATCACATTACCGATTACTTTGCTTCGATGACCCTCAATTTCGACAAACAGTCGGCGCAAATGTTCCGGCGCAGATGGTGGGACAGGTTCTGTTTGAAGGCCAAGCAGATGCGCAATCGTTGATTTGCCCATCATCACATTTAAATATTGTTCATTTGTTTCAAGCTCGGAAATTTTGGGCGTTACTTCGGCATAAGAAATTTTACTCTCCTTGAATTGCTCTATGAGTCCTTTTGAGTGAAATCCGCCGGTGATTAAAACGGCTTTTGTTTCTTTGTGCTCCCGCATCACGTTGAGAACATTTTGCATCATGGCGTCATCGCGTTTTTTCGTTCCGGTGTAGAACGCAAGGGCCGAACGAAAAATCTGATCGATTTCCCCCTCACCCAACCCTCTCCCGAAGGGAGAGGGAAAAGAAGCACTTTCTCCTCTCCCCCTTTGAGGGGGAGAGGAAATAAGTGAGGGGGTGATGTCATTGATTTTTAATTTTGTTTTTTCGTTTTGAAGAGAGAGGATTTTATTTACGAATTGAGAAGGCAGTAAATGGTTTTGATCCAAAGAATCAAATTCATCACGAATCAGTTCAAGTGAGAAAAGTTTTTTGAGGATAAGATAATCTTCGAGTGCTTTTTTGAGCTCCTTTTCCTCATTCGTTTGGGTTAATTGTTCAAGAATGAGATGGGTGAGCTTTTCAATTTCAGAAAATAATTCCTTGGAATCAATTTCGCTTTGCAAGGTATAAGACGCAAGCCGCAGGGAAAGAGCGGGGTAGTCCTTAAACTGAAAGCCGGACGGCTCGGCCGCTTCGTAGAAGCGTTCGAGGAATTTGCGCGGCTCGCGGATAGCACCCCTCACCTTAGCCCTCTCCCCAGAGGGGAGAGGGGAAGATGAAGGAAAGAAATTCTCAAGCCCTTCAGTAAATTCCTGCAACTGCACTGCTGTCATTGCGAGCCCGCGGCTTTTTGCGGGCGTGGCGATCTCGGAGAGGATGTCCAAATCCTCCCGAGAAGTACTTGGCGCATCGACGCCAAGTGCAATCTCAGAGATTGCTGCGGGTACTGCGTACCCTCGCAATGACTCAATAAGCCGGTCTTTTTCAGCACGCGCTTTTTCAAAGTCGAGTTCTTTCTCAATTGCTTTGACTTTAAACAAACGTATTAAATTCGGCCAGTTTCTTTGATGAATTACATGGTCTAAATCGAGTGCAAGTTCATCCCGGGCGGTTTTTTTGAGCGTCTCAAGATGAGCCAAAAGTTCTGACGATCGGTCTTGATAAAAAAGCCATTCTTTTAAGAATGTTTTGAGTACGGGATTGAAATAATGGGAGCCAAGCGTGCTGATTGCGTTTTTTATTTCCGAGAGGAATTGATCCGAAACCGCTTTTTTTGAAAGGACTTGTCTGAAGTTCAAAAGGTTTTCAAGATAAAGCACGCTTTCTTCGACACCGTAGCCGGCAGTCCCACCCGTCGGGCAGTCGTCGCAGACGGCAGCCGGAGATTTTGCGTTCAGCAGGAAAAGCTCTCCGCCGCCAAGCTCGCCTTTTTCAGCCAGCCGGGAAGCGATTTGCTCATTCACCGAATCATCGCCGGACAATTTCAGGCGATTCGGATCCAGCTTGCCCCATCCGCCTTCAAGCAAGATTAAATTAAATCCGTATTGTTCTTGAAGGTATTTCAGGAGTTCCTTGATTTTTAATTGGCCCTCGTAACTTGCGTGTGGGTCTTGGATGTGGACAATAGCGGGGGAATCGATTCTGTTTAAATTCTGAGGGGGGATGAATTTTTCTTCGACGCGGCCGATTGTTTCGGGAATTGAAATTTGATCGATGAGCCCTTGGCTTTTGACTTCGCGGGGAGCGGATTCTAAATGGGATTCGTCAATCCGGATAGAAGCCGGAAGCGGAGCGGACTGCGCCACAGTATTCCAGGTAAAAGTGACGCACAGAAATAAAGCTATTCCTTTTGTCCAAGGTCCAAAGGACCGGACACCTTTTACATACATCTCCTATGGTTAAGGTTGCAATTTTTGCAAAAGCCGGGTAGGGCGGGCCGTTACAACCTGTTACCTCCCTTTTGGTTAAGACTTTTTAAAAATGGTTATAAAAGTATACAACATTAAGGAGAAAAAATCAAGGAGCTTAGAAGCATTTTCCAGCAAGGTAGCCCCTAAAAAATGATTGACATAAGTAGTGAAAAATGAATAAGTTATGAATCAACAAAGCCAGCGCTCGCATGACCAGAGTCATATATTCAGAGAAATATCTTAAAAACAACTTTTTCGAGCTTGCCTTCTTGCCGGATTTCGGCTGCCATTGGACCAAGCTCCGGATTCTGGTGAAAGGCAAGTGGCTGGACCTGCTTTATCCGGTTTCAGACCTTTCCGATCCCGAACTTGGCTTGTTTATGCTGGCGCCATGGTCGAATCGCATTGTGGACGGTAGTTTTCCATTTGAGGGGAAAAGGCATCAGCTCCGGATTAATTTTCCGGACCACACGGCCATTCACGGCGATGTGCGCTCAAGGCCATGGAATGTGAAAGCCGCGGAGAGTAAATTTGAAGCCATGCTTGACTCGCGAAAATTTTCAGATTTCAATTATCCGTTCGCGCTTGTTTTTGAGCATTCGGTTGAGTTATTAAAGCAAAAACTGCGCGTTTCGCTTTTTATCAAAAATGTGGATCAAAGCAGCGTTCCGGTCGGTTTGGGGTTTCATCCCTATTTTCACAGGCGGCTTACGGAAAAAGATTCAGATGTCATGTTGATTCTTCCCGCCGAAAAAGTTTCTCCCGATGAAAAATGCATTCCCACGGCTCCGCCTGTTCCGGTTTCCGGGCCAGCCGATTTGCGCCGGGAGCAGTTTCTCGGAAACCCGAATTTGGACCATTGCTACACCGAGCTGACGAAACAAGAAGTACGCTTGATTTATCCGGGCACGAAAATCGAAGCGCGCCTTACGCTTGATCCGGTGTACAGCCATGTCATCATTTATGCGCCTATAAATGATGAGGGCAGGCCGCGCGATTATTTTTCGGTGGAACCCGTCACTCATGTGAATAACGGATTTAATCTTCACGCAAAAGGGTGGAAAAACACGGGCGTCAAGGTGCTCAAGCCCGGCGAGCGATTGGAAGGAAGCTGGGAGCTTTCAGTTCTTGAGCAGTAATGTCATTGCGAGGAGCGTAGCGACGAAGCAATCTGACACGAAGTGTCATCCTGAGGCGAAGCCGAAGGATCTCGGCTCATAGATTCTTCGTGGAGTTTACCCTTGAGGACGTCACTCCGCTCAGAATGACGTCCGAAGGGCTCAGAATGACAGATTGTTGGATTGCTTCAGCAGCATTTGGAGTTTTGCTTCGCAATGACGATCAATCGTTGTTGATCAACTTGAGAAAAAGTTCTAAATCCGCCAGGTTTTCCAGAAGATGCGTCGGTTTGGAAGAGTGCAAGTCGTTTTGGTCAAAATTTCCGGTAGCGACCGCGATGGATTGAAGCCCTAGTTTTTGGGCCGATCGGATGTCGTGTTCCGTGTCGCCGATGACGAAAACAAGCTCACGCGCAACATCGTGCCCCATGATTTTTTCTGCGCATTTGAGCGCTTTTCGAATAATCCCGCTTCGATCATTCGAATCCGAACCAAATCCTCCGAACTGAAAATAATGATGAATGTTTCCACGCTCTAATTTAAGCCAGCCCGCTTCTTCCAGATTTCCCGAGGCAATTCCGAGCAAAACGTCGTTTCTTTTTGACAATGTTTCAAGCAGAACAGAAACGCCCGGCATCAAGCGGAATTTGGGGGCCTTTTTAATTTCACTCCGAAAATAATCGGTGTAGCGTTTGCAGAGCATCTCATATTCTTTCTTTTTGAGTTTGCGCTTAAGCGTTTGCGCCGCGATTTCTTCCACAATTAAAGGATCTGTTTTTCCGTCCGGAACACAATCGCCCCAGGCGTCGGGAATTTGAAACAGCTCTTCAAAAGCCCGTTCAAAGGCGATTTTTCCAACCCCGCCCGTCAGAAGAAGCGTTCCGTCGATATCAAATAAAAGTACTTTCTTTTTTATCATTTGCTTCACTTTATAATAAGAGAAAGTGTACAATACAACTTCAGTTTAAGAAAGAAGCAAAAGATGAGACATTTATATGAAATTTACACGACTTGAAATTCCCGATGTTATTTTGATCGAACCGAAAGTGATCCAAGACACAAGGGGATTTTTTTTCGAATTCTATCATCGGGAACTTTTCCGCAAAAACGGTATTGATGCGGTTTTTGTGCAGGACAATTACAGCCGTTCCGCAAAGGGCACGCTTCGCGGTCTTCATTTCCAAATCGAACCGAAAGCGCAGGATAAACTGGTCCGCGTCACGCGCGGTGAAGTGTTTGATGTGGCCGTCGATATCCGGAAAGGTTCGAAGACCTTCGGGAAGTTTGTGTCTACCATATTGAGCGAGGAAAATAAGAAAATGCTGTTTATTCCAAAAGGATTTGCGCACGGATTTTTGGTGCTGAAGGATGGGTCTGAATTTTTATATAAAGTAAGCGACTTTTATTCTCCCGAATACGAGCGCGGAATCAAATGGGACGATCCCAAGATCGGCATTCCGTGGCCCAAGCTCGATTGTGATTATATTTTCTCGGGAAAGGACATGAGATACCCCGCGCTTCGCAACCTTTTTTAGTTGCTTCCATGGCTGTTTTCGAAATCGAGCAAAAATACCGCGTGCGGGACCCGAAGCGTATTCGGAAAAAATTGAAAACGCTCGGACTCCGCAAAGTCAAAAGCGGGAGGGAGCAAAACGAATTTTTCGATCTGCGCGGAATTCTCAAAAAGAAAAAACTGGCTCTTCGCCTGCGCCGGTTTGAAATGGGGAGGGCTTATTTGACGTTAAAGGGTCCGCGCCTTCGGCATCGATACAACAAGCGGCTTGAGCTCGAGCTTCCCGTTTCTTATTCCAGGGCGAAAACGATGCTTCATGCTGCGGGGTTCCGGCTGATTAAAAAATATGTCAAGCGGGTCAGGGAGGAGTTTCGGTCCGGTTCCGCCCGGGTGTTTCTCGATTGTGTTCCGAAACTCGGCTGGTTTCTTGAGATTGAAGGAACGTCCCGGGATATTTCCCGTTTCGCGTGCCGGCTTGGTTTGGCCAAACGCGACCGGGAGGAGCGCTCTTATTTCAAAATGCTGTCCGGCCGAAAAAGTTAATGTGGCCGCACCGCGGGACCCGGCACTTGCCAGACGCGGAGATGTGGGGGAGATGTGGAGATGGATGTGGGGACACAATACTTAATTGCGTTCTGATGACAAAAATGCTTAATTAAGTATTGTGTCCCCAAAATT
>CAYJWM010000058.1:8478-10209 GCA_964373885.1 uncultured bacterium
CTTAATTGCGTTCTGATGACAAAAATGCTTAATTAAGTATTGTGTCCCCAAAATTGAAAATTCACCGACCGGGAGAAACGCTCTTATTTTAAGATGTTGTCCGGCCGAAAAAGTTAATGTGGCCGCACCGCGGGACCCGGCATTTGCCAGGTGCGGAAATTAGGATTAAGATGAGCCAATGAACAATCAACCGCTTAAAATCCTCTTGGTTGACGAGAATCCCGAATGCGCCGCCCGACTCGCCCAGGCCCTCGGCTCAGAGAAAGAGTTTGCCTTCGTGTTGGAATATGTGAATCATCTGGAAGCTGCTCTTGCGCATCTGAGAAAGAAAATATGTGATTGCGTTTTATTTGGTTTTTCTCTTTCGGACGGCATGGGTTATGGCAAACTTGAAAAGATCCGCCTGCAGGCGCCCAATATCCCGGTTATCGTGCTCACTGATTCGGACGACGAAACGCTCGCCGTCGACACGATTGAAAAAGGTGCGCAGGATTATTTGGTGAAAAGCAATTTAGACGGCAAGCTGATCGTGCGCGCCATCCGCTTTGCCGTCATCCGGCATCACACGCTTGCCCAGTTCCGCGCCCTTGCCATTGTGGACGAATTGACAGGGCTCCACAACCGCCGCGGTTTTGTGAATCTCGGCGAACAGCAGTTGAAACTGGCCCGGCGGACAAAAAAGGAAATTATTTTAATGTTTGCGGACCTGGACGGCCTTAAAACCATCAACGATCAATTGGGGCATCCGGAAGGGGATATCGCATTGATTGAGACTGCGAAAATCCTAAAAGGAACGTTCCGGAGTTCGGACATTGTGGCCCGCATCGGCGGCGATGAATTTGCGGTGATCGCGATCGAAGCCGGAAAAAGCCACCTGGATGTCCTCATCTCGCGCCTCAGGCAGAAGCTTAAAAATTGGAACGCCGGCGGGGAGCGCCGGTTTAAATTGTCATTCAGCGTGGGGGCCGCCTGCTTGAATCCGGGCGATACGCTTTCTTTGGAAGAACTGATGGCGCAGGCGGATGAAGCGCTTTACCGGGAGAAGCGGAACAGAACACAAACTCAAGCGAAAAAGGCGTGATGAGTTGGTTTAGTTTCGGAGGAAAAAGGGGGATTTGCTCGCGTTTCTTAAGTCGCTTGAAGGTGATTGGGTTCCTGAGCCCGAACCCGTTTTGCCGCAGTGAATTTATTTCTCAATCCGGATTGCCCCGCAGGCGATGCGGGAACCCGCATTTCCGGTAGGTTGCCCGAAATCATCCGGCTTTTCATGAAGAATGATTGAGCGGCCCGCTACGCCGTATGTTCCCCCTCCCGCTTTAAGATCAGGCAGGACGACCTTTAATATTCCATGGCCGCCGGTTTCAATCTTAATATTTCCAAAGTCACCCGCATGGGCATTTTCCAGGCCGTCTTTCGGAAGGAAGCCGTGCGGGGCTCCATCAGGATTGAAATGCCCGCCCGCGGCATTGGCTTGATCGTCGCAGCTTTCGAATTCATGAATATGAATTCCATGGTCACCAGAGGGAGCGCCGAATATTTCTATTTCCGCAGCAAGACCGTCCGGGGTATCCGTGAATTTTGCTGTGCCGCGGATTTCTGAGTCCACGCTTGTTCCTTGAATGGAACTTACGGCCGTTTCAGCATAAGCTCCCACAGCCAAATAGTTTAAGAGAAGAGCAAGCAGAGTGATGTATTTCATATTCACCATATTACCACTGCGCTTCATTGTCC
>CAYJWM010000059.1:0-10181 GCA_964373885.1 uncultured bacterium
CCACCCCCTCACTTTTATCCTCTCCCCCTTCTAGGGGGAGAGGGTTGGGTGAGGGGGTTGAAAGTTTCGCGCGGATGCTTGTTAAGTCTGCCCTAAGTCCCTGTAAGCTTATCTGTTTCTCTTCCTCAAGCGCTTTGGCAAGCGCGTACACACTCGGAAAATTTGGAAGTGCAATTTGGGCGGGTTTTGCTGTATTCGTAAGGCCTAAAAAATAATCCAGAAAACTGATTTCGTTTTCCTCATGCCGCGCGATTAATTGATCCAGCTTTAAAAGCTCTTTTGAATAAACCGAGGCCTTCTCGCTTTTCATCGCGCTGCGGTATGCTTCCAAAAGGGGGTGAAGCGCTTCGCCCGCTTTTATCGTTTTGACAAATGCATCTTTATTTTCTAAATAGAGTTTTTTATCCTCAATGCCGTAAAAATTCGGGAGTTTGTCGGCCGTGATGTAAAAATATTCCGCGCCGGTGAAAATGCCCTCTTTGACAAACTGCCAGACGGCCTTCTCAAGCGCGTCCTTAACGGGAAAATTCCGAAACGCGTTTCCGTCGATCCGCTCGCCCGCGCCTTCCAAGCCGATGAGGTCCACTCCCTGGGCTTGAAACGAACCGAGAAGCTCAGCGATGCTTTTTTGAGCGTCGCTTGAGGTGTGCGCGTTTAAAAGGAGAATGACGTTTTTTGCGGCCGCGGTGGGAGCGAATTCGACTTTGCCTAGATTTTTTGGGGTGGGCGCCGTCGGCAAAGCATAGCCGATGGCATTCTCCCAGGTAAACAAGAGAATGATTAGACATGTGATGACTTTTTTAAATACAAGATTTAACCTCTTCATAATAGAAGGGACGGTGCTCCCCAAAAAGGGGACAGGCAGGTAATTAATGCCTGTCCCCTTTTTAGAACCGTCCCGTAATCTAAAGTCAATTTTATGCGGCGGTCGCGAAGCGCTTTGTCACTGCAATCATGAGATCAAGCAGCGCATCCAACGATTCGAGCCGGCTCAAATGCAAGAAGGAAACCGATCCGATCTGACGGAAGGCATCTGGAATATCCCGATTGAGAAGAGCGCCGAGAAGATATTCGGCTCTCTGGCTAAGCGTGGTATCTTGACGATTCACAACCCTAGCACCATTCCAATAAGCATCCATGGCAACAACACGCTTACCCCTTAAAGTCGGCGCTGCCATTTGGGCCCTTTCATGGCTCATAAGGAAAAGGTCGGCAGTCCTTGAAGCCGTTGAAAGACCCGCATCGGAATTGACAACCTGGGCTTGAATTTTTGATCGCCACGGCTGCCAAGCCGAACGATGAGCAAGACCATACTGCTGCGTAAAAAACGCGTCGATTACACGGTTCAATTGATCATCATCGCCATCGCTGCCGCCGACAATCGCAAGATTAATTCTAACCTCACTGCGGGCATATGAAGCGAGCGCTCCCATAAACTTATTGGTATCGCTCCCCTCCACCATGCTTTCTTGAACAATCGTCCCCACTTCCTTAGGATAAACTTGAACAACCGCGATTGGACTTGACTTGATCAATTGTGTTTCCACCGTATTGAGATCAAGTTCAACCACAGCTTTTCTTCCATCGACTTGAATAACTTGAACTTGCGGCTCCGGCACAGGATGCGCCGCAGAACCGGAAAGCCGCGCTTCGGAGCGGGCAGGATGTAATCTCCCCTGTTGTGCCGCAGCGGTTGCAAGAGCGGCGTGAAGTAAAGCGGCCTGGGCGGCTTCGAAATTCTCATCTTTACCCTGCCATACTTTCAGGCCCGGGCTTTGTAATCCACGGCCGAAGGAATAGCCAATATTCCAAGGCGTTTTTCTTAATTTGCTGAGCTTGTCAGCGGCTGTGATATTTCCTTCAGCTCTAAGTTCTCTAACCGCCTCATCACGAGCTTCTTTAAATCGATTTTGACTGGCAAGAATCACTTCATTCAGATTTTCAACTGCTTCGGTATCGCCCTGGCCGCCGGATAAAAACACAATGGAAGGCACCTCTGACGGAACTGATTTGAGAAGGCCTTTTAATGTATAATATCCCACTTCCTCGGCGCTTGCGCGATTGGGAGCGTCTTTGCCCGAAAGAATCATGCTCGTTTTTAAAACACTGGCACGAAGATCTACGTTTGCTTTCACGAGTTCTTCATAAGTAATCGCTAGCGTGCGAGTCGTGGCTTCATAACTTGCAGCAATATCATGTGTGCCGTCAAAGAGCACTTCCGGCTCTGTGATCGGTACGAAACCTTCGTCTTGCACTCTCTTGGCCACTTCTGCCTGAATAATCGCGTTCTGGCGGATATTGTCATTGGTCGGCAGGTGCTCAACAACGTCAATCACTTCCGTTGAGCGCTGTTTGGTGAAGACAAGGTTATGGGCTCTGGCTTTTTCAAGAAGTGCCGGCAACGCCTCAAACATCTCATCTCTTTTGATAATGCTTTCTTTGGGGCTATTTGGGTTTTTACCTACCCCTTTGTCAATTTTAATTCCGCCTAAAATCCCTCTTCCGACAACGTCCGTATCAACTAAGTTTTGACCTTGTGCATTCTTGTTATCCAGTGTGGTTTCAAAGAAAATGACGGCGCCAATACCCGCATATTGCGCTCCCTTCCATGTCAACACAACACGACGCATTCTCTCCTGGTTTTCAAGAGTGTTATCAAGGCCCATGTCTTTCAGGCGCTTCCCTGCTGTGGGGTCGCTTTCATCAGCGGCAAGGATTCGATAAAGCTTGCTGGCGATTTCACGAAGGTGGGCAAGCGTGGGTTTTTTGGTTTCCTGCTTAACATGCAGTCTTCCCACCTGTGCCGCAGCGGTTGCAAGAGCGGCGTGAAGTAAAGCGGCCTGGGCGGCTTCGAAATTCTCATCTTTACCCTGCCATACTTTCAGGCCCGGGCTTTGTAATCCACGGCCGAAGGAATAGCCAATATTCCAAGGCGTTTTTCTTAATTTGCTGAGCTTGTCAGCGGCTGTGATATTTCCTTCAGCTCTAAGTTCTCTAACCGCCTCATCACGAGCTTCTTTAAATCGATTTTGACTGGCAAGAATCACTTCATTCAGATTTTCAACTGCTTCGGTATCGCCCTGGCCGCCGGATAAAAACACAATGGAAGGCACCTCTGACGGAACTGATTTGAGAAGGCCTTTTAATGTATAATATCCCACTTCCTCGGCGCTTGCGCGATTGGGAGCGTCTTTGCCCGAAAGAATCATGCTCGTTTTTAAAACACTGGCACGAAGATCTACGTTTGCTTTCACGAGTTCTTCATAAGTAATCGCTAGCGTGCGAGTCGTGGCTTCATAACTTGCAGCAATATCATGTGTGCCGTCAAAGAGCACTTCCGGCTCTGTGATCGGTACGAAACCTTCGTCTTGCACTCTCTTGGCCACTTCTGCCTGAATAATCGCGTTCTGGCGGATATTGTCATTGGTCGGCAGGTGCTCAACAACGTCAATCACTTCCGTTGAGCGCTGTTTGGTGAAGACAAGGTTATGGGCTCTGGCTTTTTCAAGAAGTGCCGGCAACGCCTCAAACATCTCATCTCTTTTGATAATGCTTTCTTTGGGGCTATTTGGGTTTTTACCTACCCCTTTGTCAATTTTAATTCCGCCTAAAATCCCTCTTCCGACAACGTCCGTATCAACTAAGTTTTGACCTTGTGCATTCTTGTTATCCAGTGTGGTTTCAAAGAAAATGACGGCGCCAATACCCGCATATTGCGCTCCCTTCCATGTCAACACAACACGACGCATTCTCTCCTGGTTTTCAAGAGTGTTATCAAGGCCCATGTCTTTCAGGCGCTTCCCTGCTGTGGGGTCGCTTTCATCAGCGGCAAGGATTCGATAAAGCTTGCTGGCGATTTCACGGAGCTTGGTTATGCGCGCTTCGGAGCGGGCGGGGACCAAAATAGATGTCCGGACGCCGTCAATCTCAACCGTCGGGATTCCGATTAACTGCGCCACAACATTGCGTGCCACATTATAAAAAGTATTCTGTGCCCACTTCGCCTGCCCTCTGAAGTCTTCCGCACCATCAAGCTCGGTAATTTCACTGGCGAGCAGGTTTTGATCGTCAACCTCAACCAAACCATCCAATGCAATCAAACGGTCACGAAGGTTTCTGAATAAGCCTACAAACTCTCCCTTCTCGGTCAATTTTTCAAAATCAATATTATTAATGCTGTCCAAAATCGATTGGGCCTCGATGACTTTGGGATAAAAAATGCTTCCGGTGGGATGAAACTCGTTACCGACCAAAAGCTTGAGACGGGTTTTCAGCAAATCGGCCGTTTCGTAAGCCGAACGAATCAAAAATAAGTTTCCATTTTCATCCGCCAAAAATGAAGTGGTGATTACTCGGCCTGAATCATCCGGACTGAATTCAAAGGAGATGGCGGGTGCCTCTAACTGATGCCGGTCTAAATCTGCGCGCCGGGCGCCGGTAATGGCTGTGCCCAGCACAACGGCCTGGCCGACGATGCTTTCCTCAGTTTCGACGTCGGTAAGTTTTGCAGTATTTACTTGGCCTACAGAAAGACCTTTTAACGCAATAGTTGCGTTCAGTTTGTCGAATTCATCTATTTCGGAAGCTGGAAAATTGTCGGCATTCGCTAAGTCATCATTGAGCCCTTTATGGGTCACATAACGAGAAGCGGCAAAAGCGCGTCTTCCGCCGGCATCCGGCTTGTTCAGAGCCGCTGCCACCAGCGCCAATTTATGCTCGTTGGCGCCGCCGACCCCGATAACGACTACTTCACGATCGTCTTTTGTGCGGACACCGAAAGCCCCGTGAACCACACGAGGCACAAAGTCCCCGTCCGGTACGGTCTCATAAGTCAGCCCTTCGGCTTCTAATTGTTCAAGTTCCGCAATCAAAGACGCGTGCCTCTTTCGATCGCCCAAAACCACAACGTGTTTGTCTCTAAGCCAGAAAGCAAGGTTTTGATCATCAGCAGAAGCGATTTTCTCGAAAGCATTGCGAACCGCGTGGGGCCCCGCCAAAACCGGATCAAGTCCTTCGGCTCTCCGCTTGGCGCGATACGTCACAGTAGCGCGATAACCATCGGTAGAATAAGAATTATGTTCATCCAACAAAGCAATGATCGACCAGGAACCCAACAACCCCTTCATTAAATAATTGGTCCCTTCAACGGCATCATTGATAAAAAGAAAGGTTCCGTTTTTGCCTTCCTCGTTGTAAATGTGTAAATTCGGAATGGCCGGTGCCTCATCTCTGGTTGCCCCCTCGTTCCCGATCACCACAATGCGAACGCCATAACGTTTTGCCAAACCATCAAGAAACTCAGCCGCCAGAGAAACGGAATTGCCGTCGGCTTCTTTCTTAAGGATTTTGGCTTGGTCCTTGGTTTTGCCGTGTTCAATTCCGATGTAATTGGCTGCAGCAATCGCCTGGCCCTGCACGATTTCCCAGGCCAAACGGCTACGAAGCGTTTGGAGCGGCGCCTCCTGAGTTTCGGTAAGTGGAGAGTACTGAATCTCTGTTAATTCTAAATCGTATCTTTCTAAGGACGTACCTAAATCTGAAAATAAATTTGAATCCAGATCCTGCCAATTGACGCGTGCTTCTGAGCGCATGGCAAGCTCGCGCGAAAGCAGATCTTGGGGCGAAAGCAGATCTTGGCTGTCCGCACCGGGATTACTTTTAAGGCCTAGGAATTCCCAAATAGACGGACGGTTGGCCGTTCCGCCCGGCCGTGCGGCAAATCCGGTGGGCGTGAAAATAAGTGAAAGAGCTAAAACTGATGCGATAAATTTTTTCATGAGTGTGTCAGAACTTCTCCTTTTTTGACGATCGAATTTGATTCCAAAATCTGATTCCAATTGGTCTTCAGAATTTCAAAGTATTTTTGCTGATGCGTTTCGGGGTTTTCGGGCTCAAAACGCGGCGAAATGAGAATGTATGAAAAGCCATGTTCTTTAAATGCCTTCGCCAAATGTTCCGTGTGAAAGCCGCCTGCCAAAATAGCGGCTTGGCTTACTTGGGTTTCCTTAATTTTTTGAATCGCGTTCCGGATCAGCGCTTTTTCGCGATTCATTGCCGAATGATAAAAAGCTTTCGCATCAGGAATCCATTTGTTGAGAAAGGCGAAGTCCACCCCCTCACCTTTTCCCTCTCCCCCTTCCAGGGGGAGAGGGAATAAATTTTTCCACGCAAGCGGGGTTAAGGATGAAGCTTTTTGATCAAACCACTCGATATCATCCGGACTCATTTCAAGCTGGAAAAGTTTCTCAAGCATTTCGACGGAATCAATGAGCTCAAAAAGCGATTGTTCGTCGCTTGAGAGGGTGAGTTTTTTAAAGCCCTCGGATTCAAGCGTCTTGATTTCATTAAAAATAGCCGCGGTATCGTTTTGAAGCAGGTTTTCCATAATTTCAGAATAGCGGGTGAGGTTTTTAACGCTCAAATTGGGGAGTTTGTTTTGGTAGCTCTTGCAAAGATTGAGAAGCGCTTGAATCAATTGAAGCTCATCATTTGGATTTTTGCGTTCCTTTAAAAGCGCGAGCCGGTCAAATTCAAGGCGCGGGACGGTCTTGGAAAGCGCTCGAATCACTTCTTGCTTCTCATGTTCCACTTTGTCCGGATCAAACGATTGCTCCATCCCTTCCAGGGCCATCAATTGTTTCAACTGGGGGTAGGACGGGGACTCGAACACTTGAGCGTCCACTTTATTTCTTAAAAAATGACTGTAATGAATGAGGGTATTTTGATTTTCGCGAAAGGCCCTGCGTTCGGCCTCAAATTCTTTTGCGGCGGGCGAGAATATTTTATCCCGGAGAGGCGCGAGGGCTTCTTTTAATTTTTGGATTTCGGCAAGCAATTGATTTTGAATGTCGTGAAATTTGAGGAATGCTTCCATGTTCTCACGGTAATGGTCCGGATTTTCGATTCCCCAAATCAGCATGTTCAAATCTGAAGTAATATTGAGATACTCTTCACCCGAAATTTTCCCCTCAGAAAGATATTTCTCGGCCAGCTCGAGATGCTCTTTTGCGCTGCGGCCGTCCTCAACAAACGAAAGTCCCATGTCGCCCCATCCGCCTTCGACTAAAATCAAACGGAGATTTTCCTTCTGGACTAAATTTTTCAAGATTTCAGAAATTGCTTTTTGGGCGTTGTAATCAACGTGGGCTTCTTGGATGAGGAATACGGTTTTGCCGTTTGTGCCGGCTTCGGTTTTTTCTACTTTGGCGATATCGGGAGGAAGATCGGGCGCCGCAGCCGCCGCAAAAAGGAAAGCGGATGAGATCCAAAATGAAATAAAAAAAGTAACTGTACCTTTAGCTCCTTGTTTTAAACTTCTGGTTAAAAACACGGTTCAAATGATTTCCTTTCGGAAAAAGTTTTGCCCGCAAACGCTTGCAGGGCTTTCTGGCAAGGCCGCGAATTAAAAGAAAGTTACCACATCAGCCCAACTTTTTCAAGTATTTTAGAAAGATATATTCATTTTTTTGAACATATTTTCATAAGTACTTGAAAATACTATATTTGCATGTCCTATAAAGTGTGGATTAGGAGTAAAACGCCCTAATGGCCTGAACAACGTCTTTTTGCTGTTTCAGGATGATTTGCGGATAAAGAGGGATGCTGATCACTTCGCGGCTTGCGAGCTCAGCTTCCGGGAAATCACCCTTGCGATATCCCAAGAAGCGAAAGCAGGGTTGGAGATGGAGCGCGATCGGATAATAAACCGAGGCGCCAATTCCTTTGGCTTTAAGATAAGCGAACAACTGGTCGCGGGACTTTGCGCGGACGGTATATTGATGAAAAACGGATTGCACGCCGGCTGGTTCCGTTGGGAGCTCTAAAAAGGGGACAGGCAGGTAATTAATGCCTGTCCCCTTTTTAGTAATCAGCTGTGTATAACGAGCAGCCGCGCGCCTGCGGGCTCGATTCCATTGATTCAGATATTTAAGTTTAACATTAAGTCCGGCCGCTTGGATCGCGTCCATTCTCGAATTAATCCCAATCGCTGGATGGCGGTAGGAATGAAATTTCCCGTCTTCGCCGTGCAGATGAAGACTTTTCAATCTTTGGTAAAGCTTCCGATCATTAACCGTAATCGCCCCCGCGTCTCCCATCGCCCCCAATGTCTTGGTGGGATAAAAACTGAATGCGCCGATCGTGCCGAAGGAGCCGACTTTCTTTCCCTTAAAAAGAGCGCCGCAGGCCTGGGCGCAGTCCTCAATAATGAAAAGGCCGTGCCGATTCGCAACCCGCTTGATTTCATCTATCCGGCAGGGCATCCCATAGAAATGAACCGGAATAATCCCGCGGGTGCGCTTCGTGATTTTACTCTTGATCAGAGCGGGGTTTAGATTAAAAGTATCCGGCTCAATGTCCACAAACACCGGTTTTGCGCCGAGCCGGACAATGGAAGTGGCGGTCGAAATAAAGGTAAAGGGTGTCGTAATCACCTCATCTCCGGGCTTAACCCCAAGCGCCATCAACCCGAGCAAAATGGCATCGCTGCCGGAGGCCACGGCGATCGCGAAACGCGTTCCGATAAAACGGGCGAAATCACGCTCAAACTGGGCGACTTCTTCGCCCAAAATATAGCGGCCGCTTTTGAAAATTCGATCGAGTCTGGGTCTAAGGTCGCCTGAAATCTCGCGAAACTCTGCAGCTAGATCAATTGGGGGAATTGCCCCCTCACCCCTGCCTGCCGGCAGGCAGGCTTCCCCTCTCCCCCTTCTAGGGGGAGAGGGTATAAGTGAGGGGGTGAGCGCCACTCCGCCTACTCCCAATTTCATTTTCATCCCTTTTTCATTGGAAAAACATTTTGATGGCTACTAGAATAAGAAAAACGGAAAAAATCTTCCGGAGAAGTGTAACGTCCAAACTCATGGAAATACCGGCCCCGACAAAACTTCCCACCAGCGCAAACAAGCCGGCAAATAAAAATACGCGCCAATCCACAAAATGTCCCGACGCATGGCGGGCCGCGCCGACAAGCGCCGTCGGGACAATGATGGCAAGTGACGTGCCGACCGAAAGGTGCATATTCATTTTTAACACATAATGAAAAAATGGGACCAAAACGAGCCCGCCGCCGATTCCGAGCAATCCGCCGAGCCCGCCGGCCAGAAAAGAAACAGTTGCAGCTAAGAATAAAATGACAATGCTATTCATCTCCTTTTCCTCAATTCCTCATCCAGCGCCCAATTGACCAGCTGGTCCGCGCGCGGCATATGGCCCGCTTCCCGCCTCAGATGATGAAATGAAACGGCTTTAAATTTCTTCAGCTCTTTCTGCGCTTCGTCAAAAAGCTTCTGGAGTGCATAATTTTTCAGCTTGTACTCGCCGCGCAATTGCTTAACGACCAGCTCGCTGTCGAGAAAACACTCAAGCTCGTCGGGCTTGAATCCCTCCGCCCGCCTCAGGCCTTCAATCAGGGCCCGATACTCGGCCACATTATTGGTGGCCTCCCCGATCGTCTCGCCATGCTCGGCGATAATCTCATTCTCGGCGTCGCAGATCAGGACGCCGATGGCGGCAAGTCCCGGGTTTCCACGGGCGCCCCCGTCGGTATAAATTTTGAGTTTCATAACAGGCGGCTAGTCTATGAAGGGTTTTAATGGAAGTCAAGAAATGTGTCATTCCCGAACGCTCTTGTCGGGAATCCAAAGTGAATGGGCCTCCGATGAAAGATTTCGGGGACGACAGAAAATGTCGATTGCGGGAATGACAAGTGGGTGAGAGAAGGGCGGTTTTTGAATGCTTGGCCAAGCGATCGAAACCGCCCTCTCCCAATTTGTGGTAACCTGCTTATCGGCTTCTTATTTCACGTAAGGCTTCAGAAACAACACAACACCCACGATCAGGATAATCCCTGCGTATGGGGTCAGTTGTGCGCTGAAATGCAGCCCTCCCGCTATGCCGAGAAGCACGCCGGTAATTAAATGGCTGTCAAATTTCATCTCCCTCACCCCCTTTAATTTTGAAACACCTAATAATTATAATTAGGCTCGGCTTGTGAGAGACCCTATATGAGCACACTACTCATATCCTATTAAAGCGTAGCACCCCCTCCTTGAAAGTCAAATCGGGGGAGAAGCGTTTTTAGCTTAAATTATTGTAAGTTATTTTAAATGTGTGGGTTATATAACTTTTCAAAAGTATGCGAAAGTTGTTATCCTGAGGCCGACTTCGATGTCATCCTGAGG
>CAYJWM010000060.1:0-10140 GCA_964373885.1 uncultured bacterium
GGTACCGCCTCAGGCGGTGTTATTTGTTCCGGTGCGGGAATCTGACGAACAGGTTCATCTTTTTTGGGTTCTACAAGTTTTTCCTTTTGCGCCTTTGATGTTGGGATTTCCGTAGGAGCAGCTGAGGGCGCTTGAGGAGCTTGAATAGCGGGTGCCGGCACTTGAGGAATTGCGGAAGATCGTTTGCCGATTAAAGGGATAATTGAAAAAATAATGGCGCCGATGGCAATGACACCGGCAAATCCGATCACAATTTTCCGGCTGATGAAACCCTTCTTGACTTGCTCGATAGTTTGCTTCACTATAATTTCTTTTAGCGCAGGAGGTGCTCTCGGCAATTCAGGTTGCATGGAAGGTGCGGCAGGTTCTTTGGTTTCAGGAGCAATCTTTACTCCTTCCGCTGGTTTCGGTGAAACAATAGGTTCTTGACTAGGCATCGGAAGCGCAGCGCGTTCCTCTCTTTGTTGCCGTCTGGCCAATCCTTTTTCGAAACGCTTTAATCTCAGGCGGTCCAACTTTTTTCTTGCTTGTTCCTTTCTGTCTTCTTTGGCTTTCTCGGTCTCTTCAAAGGCAGCTATTCTTTGGGCATATTGGTATTCCACTTCACGAATTTTTTCATAAAAACGACGGACGCCGAGATCGGTGGCCCCGGCTTTTGCAATAAACTCCTGAAATCCCTGCTTGCCCGCAGGTGTCAATGAACCGCTTAACGCCGCCTGAGCACGCTCCAAAATCGCATCGCGCTTTGCCATGATTCGATCCATCCGCCTTCGTAAACGCCGGGTTTGCGCCTTGCTTCCCTCCGGAAGACTCATCACTTCTTCTTCCAGATGCACCGCTCTCAGTCGAAGCGTTTTCATCTCCTGTTCCAGCTCTTTTTTTCTCGCAGCTTCCATCACCTTTTCCATTCCTTTGAGATTTCGAAGGACGGGCGGCAGCCGTTCAAGGTCGTGGCGAATCGTCTGCACCTTCCTAAAACTGTCTGCTTGTTTCACTTCCTCCGCCATATTATTGACAAATAAAATTCCATCTTCGCTTTTCAATTCCCCAAAAATCTTGCCGAGTGTTTCCATCCCGGCCCCAAGTGTTCCATTGGCTATCTGGCTGGAGAGAAATAAGGCCGCTTTTCGGCTGTAATGAATACCGGAGGATTTGTCCTTTTGAGTTCTGTAAATCCACTGTCGGGTCGCTTCGGCGGGATTCTTATTTCCAAAAAGCTTCCATTCGTCTATCTGCCTGTTTCTATGGGAACGGTTCCATTCGCCCAAAAAGTAGATAATCAAAAAATCGAGCACGGCTTGTTTCTCCGAGTGATCCAATCCCTGCCACCCTGTTTCACGCCTAAGCGCCTTAAGCTGATTTTTGATCTGGTTCTGAATTTGAATCTCACTTGAAATCTGCGCCTTATCTGGAGTGGGGCCTGTCCGTACGATTGTTCCGCCGATCTCGAGGCGCGCCTCTGAACGGCCAACTCCTGCCGTTTGAAGCATTTCACGGCGCTGCCCGACTTCTTCTAGAACATCGTCGGGAATGAGATGCCGGGGAACGTTAATGGCAACGGCCATGCTCAATTTTTCGTCCAGAGGAATTTCACCGGACCTTTGAAAATTACGGGTATTAAGCATGGCCCGCACTTCAGACCGATTGGCCGTTGGAAAAACAGGATAAATCGTGAATCTTCCGGATGAATCCGGCATATAGAAAAGCTTGATCGGAAGTTTTGATCTGCTTTCTTTCTGACGTAAAACCCCATAACGGAATGATTCTAAATAAGGCCCTAAAATGTCCTTCATGTCCTGAGGAATGGTTTCTAGAATCCGTCCGACAGCATCAAGGCCATCGAAAATTATATTGATCACAACCAATAACGGCAGAAAGGAAACGGGATCTAATCTGTCCTGATTCCTCGGATTCGAAAAAATGGTTCTCGCCTCACTCCGGCTCGGCACCAAATGCCACACTGCTAATTGAAAACGAGGGTCGTTTAAAACGGCGGAACGCGGCGGGAAAAAGGCCTCAATCAAAGTTTTTTCAAGAGGGAGCGGTTTTTGACTGACCGCGTCCTGATATAGTTTATTTTCCTTCTCATGGTTGATCGCGTTCGCGATGCGCGGTGCGATCACCAAATAAGAATAATCCTTCTCGCGTAAATATCTCTCAATTCCCGGCGTATGAAAACCACCTGTTACAATCGCCGCGATTTTCAAGCTGCCTTCATCCATTTTGTCGACGGCATTTTGAATCAAAATCCGGTCGCGTTTTAAGGCAGCGGCATAAAATGTTTCCACACGGTCCAAATCTTCATCCAAAATTTCCAACCCATCCGGAATTTTATAGTCGAAATGATATTTGGTTAAGAGCGGCGTTAAAAAAGACTTAAACGTGTCAACTTTGAATTCATCCCGATAAGTATAAAAAAAGTCGGCATCCTGCTTGGTGAGTGTAAAATCAAACATTTTTTGATAAGTTTCAAAAATGCGGAAGAGACGATCGAGCTTCACTTCCTGCGGAGACTGGAAAAGCTTATTTTTAATATTTTTTTCGAGCGCCTCTATCTCATCGAACACTTTTAAATCAATTGAATCATAAAGCCGCATGTACTTGAGGTAGTTTAGAACGTTTTTATATTTTTCAAGCCAGTCATTGCGAGGAGACGAAGTCTCTGAAGCAATCTGACGCGAAGCGTCATCCTGAGGCGAAGCCGAAGGATCTATGGTCCGAGATTGCTTCGCTTCGCTCGCAATGACCTCTTCCAAATAGCCATAATAATCTGCGCGTTTCATTTTCTTCATTCGGAACTGGACGGAATTGGTCAAAAAGCGCGAAAGGCGCTCGCGGGAAATGATTTTCTTCAAGTCGGCAGTCAAATGCTCAATTTCCTTCTCGGCCCCTTCGAAATCAATCTCCTTTTCCTGACGGATTAAAGACAGGAGCGAGTGCATGCCGGGGTAATCATGAAGCGCGATGTTATACTGCTCGGCCGAATTCACCAAATAACGCACATAATCGACGAGTTCCCTTCCTCCCTCTTGAAATGAAGCACGGCGGTGGACCAATTCCCTCATTTGATCTGAAAAAACAAACCGCGAAAGGTCGTTCAAGACTTTTCCGAGGCCCACAAGGGCTTTCTCGTCACGCTCTTTAAAGGTCATTGCTTCCAAATACGCTTTGCGATTTTCTTCGTAAATAGACTTGTCCTCGACCCCGTAAAGTTGAATGGCCGGACGGTCCACAATCGCCAAATATTCCGGGCCGGTTAAGCGCGCCTGGCGCAAAAAATAATCGGCGACGGCCTGGCGGGCTTTTTTAGACGGGAAAAAAGAAAAAAGCTCAGTGTATAAATCCCCTTCTGCTCCTTCAAGGTTCACCAGAGTAAGGTCGTGGCGGGCCGCGAAATAGTCAATGATTTTGGCAATGTTCCGCTGGGCCTCTTCATTCGCATGTGCGTCTTGAATGTGGACGACGATTCGGTCCCGCGAGCCCTGAAAGCTGTTTTTGATTTGCCCGATGGAATCCGGCAGTTGGACCGAATCCGTGAAGGACTTCGGCGAATCCATTTCAAGAGGAAGCACATCCGAAGAAAACTTATTTTTTGGAGAATGAGAAGGGGCTAGACTGGGGTCGCCGGCCCACAGCGTATTGGTGCATATAAACACTACGGCCGTCAAAAATGCGACAATGCGAAGCCACGGCTTCGCGCTTGGTTTTTGCCATTCCATCATTAAGTGATAGGCACTCCCTTTGGTAGGAGATTTGCTAAAACAATAAAGCTATAATATAAGTTTAAAAAACAGTTACTTAATATCTTTAATAAGTATACATTAAGTTTAGGTGTATGTCAAACGAACTGGAAAATAAAACTTCATTGTAAGTCTTTTAACTGTAATAAGTTGAGTAAATAATGAGAACTAGAGGTCAAAATAGGCAAACAAGCGGAGAAAATTAGCAAATTTATTATACATCCTTATGTTATCACGGAAGTTATAAGAATTGAACCTGTTTCCTTTTGTTCTAAGATGGAGATGAACTTTTCCCCTCAGTCCATTTTTCTATGCCGTTCAGTCCAAATTTAAAAGTCGTTTTTGACCGTGTAACTTCTTGCAATAGCTCATCAAATTCTGACCTCTAAGAAAAAATACTGTCTTTTCGGACAAAAATACTTTCAACCAACTTGCAGTATTAAACCGTTCCTATAAAAAAGAGTTTTTCAGAAAGCAGGCCGTCAATAGAACCAACCCTCTACAAATCCATAATCCAATGACATTAAGATCTATAAATGTCTCCTCGTAAATTGTTATCTATTCCTACACACATACCGCATTGATCCGTTTTACAAACCGATCGATTCATTCACGCCTTTAAGCCAGAAGGCTTGTTATTGATCCTATCCGGTATGCCGCCATATAAATCCGGCGACAAATCGGATTGCCAATACTCCTTAGTGTCAATATCCATGATCGTAAGCTTTCCAGACCAGCTGGCGCCGGTGTCAATCGCCCAAACATTGCACACATGAATTGGCTTAAGAGAATTATAAAGTTCCGTTGTCGTATGACCAACAAAAATATCTTTGTAACGACCGAGCTTTTGACTGCATCCCATTGCATGCTTCTTCCAAGCCATATCAAGAAGCGTTCTATCCCAAACTAACGCCTGTGCGCTGTGACTTGATAACGCTATATCCGGATTAAAACCGCCGTGAACGAAGATTTGGTCATTCACTTCAATCCAAAGATGTCCGTTCTTTAAAAAGCCGATATGCGTCTTCGGCATCAGCCCGCCACCATATGATGCGATTGTCCGGTCACCGCCCTGACTTGTCCAGATTTCCGGCTTATCACCGCGCAGCGCCCAATCTAACGTCCACATGTCATGATTGCCGATGACAAGATCGCAATGCTTAACACCCAACAACTCATCAATACATTGTCTGACTTCGGGATAACCGTCACACACATCACCAATCACAATCAAACGATCTTTCTTCCGATTGAATCCCGATCGCTCAAAACACTGCATAAGAGCCTTATAAGCCCCATGAATATCTCCAATCACAAAAGTCTTCATTCAAATACCTATTGGGGGGTCGCTAATTTTTCCACAAACTTAGATTTTGAGCGCGGGGGCGTTTTCTCTTAACCACTTCCGGCGGAGTTGATAATCAGGCAGAACGGAGGAGAGGAGTTTCCAAAAAACTATGGAATGGTTGTGAACTTTCAAATGGCATAGTTCGTGGACAATGACATAATCCACAATAGAGATCGGCGCCATGATAATCTTCCAGTTAAAGTGGAGAATTCGCGCCTTGGAACAGCTTCCCCAGCGCTTTTCCTGATTCTTAACCTTTATTTCCTTTGGGTAAACGCCGATTTTGTGCGAATAACGAGCTACTCTCATTTTTATCACCTCATCTGCCCGGAATCGATACCATTCAGTCAAAAGCCTTTTCACCTCACCTCTCCTGCAATTGGCTGATATCGCCTGATCAATTCCAATATAAAATCTGCGTCCTTCTTGTGTGACTTCCGGTAACCGTCCATTTGCGAATACTTTCAGCCGGTATCTTTTCCCAAGAAATAAAACTTCTTCCCCGCTTACGAATTCTTTGGCAGGAAAAAGAGCTCTTACTTTACTGAAATAGTGCTGTTTGCTTAAAATCCACTTGGCTTTCTTCTGCACAACTTTCTTTAGGGTTTCTTCTTTCAAAGAGGAGGATGCGGTAACGGTAACAACTCCATCCGTATCCACCATAATACCGACGGTTTTCCGCTTGGGTGATCTTTTGATGTAAAAATTAACTTGTTTTGATCCGAAATTAATGGATTCCATGACGATTTTTAAAATTGACCTTCGCAAGCTCCATAATTTCTCTTGTGAAGGGTTCAGTTTCTATGTCTATCATGCCGCAATCTTTTAACAGTTTCTTAATCGCTCGGCGTATTTCTTTGAGAATGTCGGGTTTGTCTACCCAATCAATCACCGTTCTTCCCAAAATAATTTGAACTAATTCACGCGTAAAAATACATCGTGTTGTATCATTTCCTTTAAATAATTTTTCTGCACATGATTCCCACAAGCTGTAAAAAGGAAACTCATCTTCGGACAATCCTTTGGTCTTTGCAATAGCCGCTTGTCTCTCTTCTTGATCCCTCAAGGCCATCAATTCTTTTAATAGTGTGGCTTCATCCTTACGATGGATTTTATAATCCTTGATCATAGCCTCAAGCTGCTCTTGCAGTGATCCATAAAATACAGGGTTCTCAGCAACCTTTTCAGAGATTTCCTGACGCATAGCATGTTCAATATGGCTCGCCTTGGCTTTGGGACTACCTTTAATATTCAATTTTTCCTTAAAATCAGGGGCCGTAATATTGATTGGAGCTAGAATTTCTTCAACACCTGTATCTCGGATATGAGCATGAATAAGATCTTCAATTTTTTTAGAGCAATTCTCAAGAGTTAAGCGCTCATCTCGGTAAAGATTTCTTGCGCCTTCCCGTACCATTCCCAGAAATTTAAAATCTTTAAGGTATGGCTCAACGCATGGATCAGGCATCAAAATATCGATGCTTTTAGTCATGGCCCTAAAAAGATCGTCAAAATCAGCTCTCACATCTTCCGGCTCCAGAATCGTAAGACATTCTTGAAGCGCCTGATCCGGTTTTCCAGAACGATTCACTTTTTTGAAAAATTCCATTGCTTTTGCATGATGTTCTTTTAAAATTTCAAGTTCTCTTTTCAAATCATCTATCGTAAAAAGTCCTTCCAAATCTGCTTTATCGAAAACTGACAGAGCAATCGATAGCTCTTTGCCCACTCCAACGTAATCCACAACCAGTCCATAATGCTTGCGTGGAGGATAGGGACGATTTGTTCTCGCGATGGCCTGAAGGAGTGTATGCTCTTTCATTCGCTGATCAAGATACATCACTTGAAGGATAGGCGCATCGAAACCGGTTGTGAGCTTCTCCGCAACAATCAAAATTTTAAGAGGGTCTTGTGGATTTTGAAAAACCTCTTTTCCTGTAATGTGGTCTTCTTCATCGGCAGTCCTTCTGTATTTTTGTTTCCATTCCTGCGGATCATCATTAGAGACGGTCATAATCACAGTTGACCATGCGGAATCAATCAGCCTATCCAATGCTTGTTTGTATAAAAACGCAGCTTTTCTATCTGCTGCCACAATTTGCGCCTTAAAACCTTCCGGCAGTGCCTTACTCGTATAATGCTCTGCAATATCCTGCGCAATTAGTTCAATTCTTCTTGGCGCAGACAGAAGAGTATCCACATTTGCGTATTTCTTTTTGAGTTCAGATAGTTCAGCTTCTGTCTTTTTCGGAAACATTTCCTTAAGCAAGCGGTCAATGGTATTGCCGACGATTTGCAAATTAGCCATCCGGCTCTGGTATTTCACAACCTTTGTCGTTCCATCCTCTAAAGATTGTTTCATCGTATAACGGTCTAAGTACCGCTCTCCGGCAGGGCTGAAATGGCGATATGTGTTTCGATCACGCTTATCAAGAGGCGTTCCGGTAAACGCAAAGAAACTGGCATTGGGCAGGGCCTTGCGCATATTTAAGGCAAAAGAGCCGTATTGCGTTCGGTGCGCTTCATCCGTCAAAACAATAATATTGTGCGCTTTTGAAAGCGGTTTGGCCAAAGGCGTTTTAAATTTCTGAACTGTGGTCATGATGGTTGTCCCTACACCGGTCTTTAACAAAGCGTAAAGTTTTTTGCTTGAAAGTGCCCGGATGGGATTTGGAAATCCCGAGTCCTGAAATTGTTCGGTGATTTGTCTGTCAAGCTTGGTGCGGTCCGTGACAATTAAAATGGCAGGATTTTTGAGTTTCTTTTCTTCGCGCCTGAGTTTGATGGCCGCAAAAACCATGATCAATGACTTTCCAGACCCTTGCCAGTGCCAAACAATACCACATTTGTCTGTTTCTTCCGTTACGCGGCAGACGATTTTATTTACCGCCAGAAATTGAGGATACCGGCCTATTTTTTTAATGACACGGTGCTCCTCTCGCGAGTAATCAAAAACAATAAAATTACGGAGAATATCCAGAAGATTATTTTTGGATAAAAGTCCGGCAATCAGGATTTCCTGTATAGGCGGCGTTCGGCTTAAATCGGATTTCTTGATAAGCCCCATGTTGAGCATCTCTTTAACCGACGGATGCTCTGCCATATTTAGAAATTTCTTACTGCCGTGGTCCTTCCATTCCTGAAAAGCCGGTTCCTCATTGCCAATGACGCCATATCGGGCATTGAACAAATTACAGCCAATCACAAAAGCATTCGTTTGGAAAAGCTGCGGGATATCATTTTGATACCGAAGAAGCTGCTGGATGGCTTCTTTAATTCCCGTTTCCTTTGCCACTGGGCTTTTGCATTCGATCACAACCAATGGGATTCCATTAATAAAGATAATAATATCAGGACGACCGGCTTCCTTTCCCTTTATGGAAAACTGATTCACTGCCAGAAATTCATTTCTTTCAACATTTTCAAAATCTATAAAATTAACTGTCTGATGCTGACGCTTACCGCCAATTTCCTGGCTGATCGAAACGCCCGCGATCAAATTGCGATGAACAATTTTGTTTGCTTCAATCAAACTTTCAGCTTGAATGTGCGTGATTTTCCGAATCGCTTTTTCAATGGATTCTGGTGACAGGCGGAGATTGATTTCTTGAAGCTTCCTGCGGAGCCGGTCAACAAGGACAACTTCCTTCCGGGAAGCGCGCTCGCACTTATCATTTTGCTCAGGATCAAAGTGGTCACCGTGGACGTGCATATACCCAAGCCGCTTCAACTGATCAATCGCCGGCTGCTCCGAAAGCGTGTCTTCGTTGAACTTGGATGTCACAAGATTGATTATTGATTTGTCTGCATTTGACGCTGGATGAATTGTCCCAAAAGAGGAACGGCGAAGGAATATTTCCCATACCGGTTTTTATAGATAAGTCCCGCGTCGCTTAGGGAACTGAGCATTTGGTTAACATGGCTGCTGCTAAATGGTTTTTCCATTGTCTTTTGCGCCAATTCGACAACTTCCTGCACTGTAAACTCCTCTTCGCAATTTTTAAGTTTTGCAATAATCAGCAGAAGCTCCCGCTGTCGATCTGTGGCTCTGGACCATCTACCCGCAAAAAAATCCGTATCCAATTTTCTGGTAATTTCATTCAAGGGAACGGCCGGTTCTTCTCCCGCAGCAATTTTGGGCAGGAAAGCGTCATAGACTTCACGGCATATGAATTGAATGAAGTAAGGGTAACCTCCGGAATGTTTCGTAATAAGGGCGACCGATTCGTTGCTTAACTTAAGCGAATGTTTCTCGATGGGTTTTAGAATCGCTGCCCCGCTGTCGACGTCGTTCAAGCGTTTCAACGTAACAACGCGAAACATACGCTCAGCAAATGTCCGTGAATCTACAAGCTTGGGGAATAAAGTGGGCAGTCCTGTTAAAACGAGCATGAACGGGATTTCTTTTTTCTGGATGGATTGAAAGGTATCGAGTAAAACCCCTAAAGGATATTGTTCTTTAGAAGACTGATCCGATAAATTTTGAGCTTCATCATAAGCAAAAATCAAGCCTTGGATCTTTAAAGAGGCCAAACAGTCCCAAACAAATTCAAGTACAACTTTTAATTTATCCAAAACCAATCCGGGCGTACGGCTATACAAAGCGATGAGGGTATTGTAACCAAGTTTTGTTTCAACCATTTCATGCGCGCGATTAAAACCTATACGTGCAACCTGCGATTCAGATACGGTAATATTCGACGTTACTACGGATAAATCCGTCAGGAGTCTTATGACAAGATTCTCTTCAGTGACGCTGGCTGACTCCGAAAGATCGGTTCCCACCCATAGCCAGCCTTTGCCAATAGCTTCCGGTTTGAATGTGTCAAGCAGTACGGTTTTCCCAACACCCCTTAGGCCCGTAAGCACCATGTTTTCCAGAATGGGTTTCTGTTGCGAGATCAGCCGAAGAAATTCCTGTTTTTCAGCGTCTCTGCCGGCTAAGTACGGCGGCACATGCCCTGCACCAGGCCGGAATGGGTTGGAAAGAGTAATTTTTTGCATGGGTTACCTCTTTTAGTATGTGTTATTTAATAGAATAAATTTATACTA
>CAYJWM010000061.1:0-7441 GCA_964373885.1 uncultured bacterium
TGATCGTGGTCGTGATCATCGGTATTTTGGCGTCCTTGATCCTGCCGCGTATGCTACAACAACCAGAAAAGGCAATCCTGGCAGAAGGAATGCAGTATCTAGGAGTTATTCGGAGAGCACAGGAAGCTAATTCAACTCCTGTAGGAGCGGCCTATTTGACTGTGGCTAGCGGTGGTGCTGCCGGAGTTCCTGCGCCTGGGGTTACATGGACCCAATTGGGCTTGAGTCCTTTGCCGGCAGGTACTAGATTTACCTATGCATGCACTACTGGTGCATTTGATGTTGCCGCTGTTGGTGGTGCGGTAGGGTCCGCAGGTTCGTGCTCGGCCTTAAGAGCTGGCGTCGCAGCCGATTTTATAACCATTGGAATTTCTGATGGTTTTGTGTATGGTTGCGGAGGAATTTACACTTTGACAGGTGGCGCCGCTGGTACTGCGAACGCTAGATGTACTTGATGATATATTTATCCTCGTAGGATATCCGGAGATATCCGTATCCATATCCGGAGGCGTTACTGTGTGTGCCGGGCTAATTCCGGGGACACAATACTTAATTCATGCATATCCGGACATATCCGGAGGCGTTACTGTGTGTGCCGGGCTGGTTCAGCATGGCACCGGCAGTAACGCCTCCTAGTAAAACGATGAGGTGATTTGAAAGTGCATCATATCCGGAGGCGTTACTGTGTGTGCCGGGCTGGTTCAGCATGACACCGGCAGTAACGCCTCCTAGTAAAACGGAGAGGTGATTTAGATGCATCGCAAAAACGGTTTTACGCTCACCGAAATCTTGATTGTGGTAGCCATTCTCGGTATTTTGGCCTCACTCGCTATCCCGCGGCTTTTTCCGCAAACTGAGCGCGCCCGCGCGGCCGAAGCGATCAGTATTTTAAGTGCCATACGCCAAGGAGAAGAAGCGTATCGGCTGGAAAAGGGCACTTACAAAGCACTAACCGCTGCTTCCACCGCTACGGATTGGAATCAAATCGGAATGGACGCGCCGGCTGCGGCTGCAAACAATGGCCCTTTTTTTAATTATACGGTTTCCGTTCCTAGCTCCACTACCTTTACAGCGACAGCGACTCGCGCAAACGTGACCCCAAATAACAATTACCAGAATACCACCATTATGTTAAATGAATTGGGTCAGTGGAGCGGCAGTCATCCTTTTAGTCCTTAGTAATAACGTGAATACCGGAATTCCGGGGAATTCCGGGGACACAATACTTAATTCACGGAAATAACTGTTTTGGCTTTGGACCGGGTTTCTGCCTTTGGAGCCGCCTTCCTGTGATGGATTCAAGATGGGCAAGAAAGCCGTTATTCCCAAGAGGTCTTCCCGTTTGGGCGTGTTTTTCAAACAAGGAATTATTCGACGCCTCATCTTCTTTTCCTAAGTAAGCTCGCCAATCAGCAATCTCTGAACGGAAGAAATTGAGGTCGCAGCCAAGCAGGTCTTCGGTGCCATACACATGCGCTTTTGCGCTTGACCAAGGATAGTCTTCCGCCGCTTTCACAATTCCCGCTTTAACCGGATTTAATTCCACGTATCGAACGGCGGCGTAAAGATGTTGCTCGCTTAAGATATAGGAAGAAAATCGGCCCTGCCAAAGATAACCACGCCACCCATATCTAAAATTGATCCTTCTTGTGTACCGCTGATGGGCCTCACCAAAGGTGGAACGGAAGCTGTCTTCTTCGCTTGGAATTGCGATGCAATGGACATGATTATCCATGAGGCACCAAGCCAGAAATTGTACCCCGGCTGCGTTTGAGTAATGCTTGATGAGCTTAAGGTATGCTTTTCTGTCCTCATCATGGAAGAATACCGTTTGTTTACGGTTTCCACGCTGAATGACATGATGTGGATAGCCCGGAACAACTAGCCGTGCGATTCGCGCCATAGTTTTCTGCCTCTCCCGAATTAAATATAGTGTCCCCAAAACTCTACTTCAGGCGGAATATCCGGAAGGTTTCGTCGGCCGGATTTAAAAGGAAAAGCTCCTTCATTTCCTTTGAGTTCCCGTTTCGGACGACCACCAAAGTGTCTTCTAGACTGAAGGCAGGGAGGGAATGCAATTCTTCCTGTCTTATCTTTTGGTCCAGAAGCTTTTCTTGGACGGCCTCGAGTATTTTCTGCTTGGGTGAGAAGTGCATCTCCAAAAAATCCGTCAGCAGATATTTAAGGATTGAAGTCTTGTTTGTTTTGAGTTCCATGTCGGCATAAACAAATCCTTTCTTTTAGATAGATTGTGTTAAACGGTATTTCTCATCGTTATTAAGAAGGTTAACGTGCGTCCGGCTCTTCTACAATGGCACGGCCCGACATAATGACCATTATCTACTGAGAATAGATAAAACTATTCAGAATAGATAAATTAGGAGACCGATAATAAAGGTGAATTAAGTATTGTGTCCCCGGAATTCCCCGGAATTCTGCAGAGCCCCGTAGCTTGAAAAGCCAAAGTCCCATGTTATACTTTGACTGAGAAAATAAAAGGAAGTGAACCATGTATCCATTCCGCCGACATAGGAAGGGGTTAAGTTTGTGGGAAGTGGTTTTGGTGACGGTGATCGCCGGCGCCACCGCCGCACTTGCCATGCCGAAGGTGAAAATGGGGATTGAAAACCGGCAGGCAAAGCAGGCGCTTGAGACGCTCAGGAGCATTCATCACGCCATACGGATGTATGAGGTGGATCGGGGCAGTATGCCGGCAAATCTTCAAGCGCTTCAGGACGCGGGTTATCTGAGCCCAACGGAATATCCGTATGTGAAAACCGGTACCACCGATACAAACGGTTTCGAATACGCCATCCTTTTGCCCGGAAATGTACGGGCGCAAGCTCGAAGGTATTCTACTGTTACCGTTCAAGGTCCTTGCTACGAAGAGTGTGATGGATGCGACTGCGATACTATATGCCCTCCGCCGACAACACAGCAAAACGCGATTCGGACCATTCAGATTTGTGCGAACCAAACCAATATTAGAGACGTCCTGGGAAGTAGTGGGAGTCAAGCAGGCCTTTTAGCCACGATTGGGACATCCCCGTGTCCCGCCTCCTGAGCTCGTTCTTGAAGTATCTTTTTCCCTCAATTCATTAAGTCAGTTAATCCACTTTTTTATAAAATGTGTAAGCAATTCATATATAGCAACTTAGGTATTCTTTTTATCGCTTTTTAAATAGTTTTAAAATTTTTATTATAGATTTGTATCATATCACCCTAATTGGCTATACTTTTACTAGCGGAAAATCCAATGAAGAAAAATCAAAGCGGTTTCAGCATGGTGGAAGTGATCACGGCCATGGTCATTGTTTCGGTTTTGGCCGCTGGGGTTTTTGCCACCACTTCATTTTCAAAGAGGATGGATGTGATCACCCAGCAAAAGTTGATCGCGATGTCCAAAGTAGAGGAGCGGATGAACAGTTTAAAACACCAGGGGGCTGCGTCGCTTGCCGCGACACTCGATGTAACTCCTCCCCCCGATCAGTCCAATCTCTGCTATTCGAATAATTGTACCCCCAATATCAGTGAATTAAATGGAACTATGAAAGTTTCCGTCAGCACAATCGTCAAAGCAGTTCCTGCAGATCCAAATGCTAAAGAGGTGATTGTGCGGGCGGATTGGAAGGATTCGCTCGGCGCTGTCAGAACCCAGTCGGCGGCGACCTATATGCAGGGGTGAGGAACATGATGCGAACCATAAATAGCAAAATGATTGTCATTCTGAGGCGTAGCCGAAGAATCTCTGACGCTGGAGATTCTGTTGTGCAGAGATTCTTCACTTCGTTCAGAATGACAAGCGAATGGCTCAGGATGACACGTTTCGGATTTACGCTTTTGGAAGTGATTCTGGCGATGACGATGCTTTCCGTCGTTTTGCTCGCGGCGGCCAATCTGGACCTTGCGGCCGCCCGCCTCACCAATGCAACCGGCGGGGAAGTGGCGCTTCGCAATAATCTTCTCTACGCCATTCGGGTTATGGAAAAAGACATACAAGTGGCAGATGAAATTGAAGTTTTGGACAAGCCTCTCACGCCGGTCGAGAGTCAGCCAACCGTAGATGACGCGCGCTACGAATTCAGGTTGGAACATTCAGACGGAAGTCCTGATATTACTTATGTCATTGATTTAACGCCTTCTGCGCAAGCGGTAGCCACTCGCAATGGGCTGAATCTTCTTCCAACAGGGGTCACCCCAAAGTTGAAATGTCCGAACTTAGATCTGTCGTGCACGGGTTCCGCCGGTGCCAACAAGGCGCAATCCCCTTTTTCGGTCGCGTTCGGAAAAATTGTCTCGCTTCATTTTGCGGCTCAGTCCGCTTTGCCGGGCGGTGCGCCGGTTTTGAGTGCGTCGGCAAGCAAGTCCATTTTGCTTCGGACGGCTGTGGTGACGGGGTGGTAACGATGCGATACTTTTTTAAGCAGCGAAAAGGTTCCGTTTTGATCATGGCCGTCTTTTTCGCGGTGGCCTTGATGACGGTGATTCCGGGCACGATGCTCCAAATGTCGCGCGAGAACCGGGAGATTCAGCGCTATGTCGATCAGGTTCCGCTTTCCTTTGCGGCCGACGGTCTTCAGGAGCGGGCAGTGAAGCTTCTTTCGGACTGGGTGCTCACGAAAGGCAGTTTCCCAATGGCGACTGCCGGCTTGGATCCCAACGGTTATCCGGTCAGTGACAGTGACAGCGCGTTGACAGGGGGGCAGGACATCAACACTTTCCTTAAGGATTGGTACGGCGCCTCGAGTGATTGCTCCGTTTCTTCTTTCAAGTGTCGGTACAAAGACGCCGCCCCCATTTTGAATACGATTAACGTGTCGGACGTAAAGGTGTTCGAGTCCGATCTTCACAACGATCCGCTGAAGCGGAAATACAGAGTGATTGTCAATTTCACACAGGCGGCCACCGCGTACCGAATGGGGTTGGAGCAGGAATTTGAGATCACAAACGCCCGTCTTTTTGACCTTTCGGTTTTTTACAATGACGATTTGGAAATCACCGCCGGGCCCGATTTCACGCTTCAGGGGCCTATTTTTTCGAACAAGGATATTTATATGATGAACCATCGAGGGAGCACGCTGAATCTGCTGCGCGCGCCGGGTTTTGACTTGGCCGAGCGGGAACCGTATGTCATGAATGCCTCAGGGAATATTTATTTTTATTTTAAGCGCGCCACAGCGCCGAATTATCTTCTGGGTAATTCTACCTATTCGAATTCCGTCCCCCAATATTATAAGGATGCACCGGGCGGATTGGAACTTTTCGCGCATCCGATTCAAGGCGCTGTAAATCCCAAACTGGTAAGCCCGCCGTTTGCCTACTATTTTAAAAATAGCGCGCTGCTTGGATATCCCATCGATGGATGTGGATATAATTGTCCGGCAAGCAATCAAATCAATACGATTCAGACGGAAGACGCAGATGGCGGGCCGCTTGTCAAGTTGTCCCCGCCGCGTTCGACGATACAATTTACATCTTGGTGGCATGTTTCCGAGGGACAGTATTTTTTTTACTCCCCACTGTCTCCTTACGACAGCGGCGTAATCAGTGTTTCCACCGCATTTGACAGCGGCGATTTGGCGGCCCCCAAGCCGCTCGCGAACCCCTCGTGGCCTTCATCCGGTGCGGCGTCCGGCATGGTGAAAAGCAAGGTCCCGCAGAAGGGGCTTGGCATCGGCGATCCGAGTCATCCCCACGGGGCGCATGCGGCCATCGAACCGTTAAGCAGTATTTTTCCCGCCGGCCATCCGGGCAGTGCCTGCGCTTCTTCAGGGGATCCGGCGTGTGTGGATTCCACGGAAGTTAAAAAGGCCAAATTTCAGCAGAAAGCGATCGACAGCGGTTTGAATCTCTACCTCAACACCAACGGGCAGGTGAGCAATGATTTGAAAAAGCTATATGAGACCGATCCGGGGATTGTTACGGGCATTTCGCCTCAAACAATCTGCTTTGGCGGCTGCTTTACGTCTTGGGCGGCAAACAGCACGCTTTATGATTACCGGCTCGGTCTTAACGCGGCGGTGATTACGATTGATATCGGGAAATTGGTGAGCCATTTGTCCAACCCCAACTTTATGGAAGGCCGTTTTAATAACGCGAGCGGCGTTTTGATTTATGTCCATACTTATCCGATGAGACAAAACTCTTGGGATTTTCAGGTCCTGCCCCGCTTTGTCCGGCTGATCAATGGAGACAAACTGCCGGAGCACGGGCTTACGGTGGCTTCAAACGGCAGAGTGTTTGTTCAGGGGGATTATAACACCTATGTTTACCCGACCAAAACCACACCTCCGCCAGCTGCGATTATCAGCGACAGCGTGGTTGTTTTATCCAATCAGTGGAGTAATTCTTATAATGCGAATACTTCAGTACTCGACCGAGGAGTTACTCAAGACGTTACGGTCAATACGGCGCTTGCCACGGGATATCTTCCTTCCGAGCTGGAACCGGCGTACACCTGTAACGCCGACATGTCCAATTGCATGGCCAAGCGCAATTTGGGAGGCCCTGATTCAGATAAGCTCGGCGTGCCCATCTTTTCCGGCGGGGTATGGTGGTTGAATGCCTTCAGCGCAAACTGGACTTGCGGAGACAATACTTGGCAGAATGGAAAAGACGGTGTTTCGTCCAACTGTTTTTATTATGAAGAGCCGGCCGGCCCGGGTCTTTTTTATTTGAATCCGAAGAGTACTACTTATCAAAATGCAATTAACAATTATCCGCCTCCGGCAGGGGGGTCTTTGCCTGTTTGTGACCCTGCTGCGAATGGGGGCCCTACCGACTGCGATAATATACGCATTCCCATTTATGCGGACCCGAATGACCCCCAATATGCCGGGAATCCCAGCCGCATTCCAAATACCGATTATGGTCCTGCCATCAGGCCTTTTGTTGGCATTGCGTTCCGGACCTTGCATCCGAAGTCTGTTTGCTATAACGGCGTTTGTTCGCGTACCGAGACAACCTATAGTTGCCCAGGCGGCGAGACTCCTGTCCCCCAATGTCTTCAGTGGCAACAGCAGGGAGGCGGAGAGGGGGGAAACCCGATCATGGTTTGTGTCCTTTATGGTGACTGGATCTGTCCCTCCACTGGAAACCGAGCGGCTTCTCAGATAAACGTTATACCTTACCCTCACTCTGTCAACTATGACGGCACAAGAGGGTATGAGCCGCTTTATAAGGTCCATCACAGCGGGGGGCTTGAAAATTTAATCAATTTGCAGGAGAACTGGAACGGCAGGGCTCTTCAGTTTTCCGGAACATTGTCAGCCCCTTGGTTTGCCGCAGAGCTCAGAGTGGGCAGCGTGAAGAAATATTTCGGCGAGTCTTATTATTACGCTCCCCAACGGGTGTTTTCTTATAACAAGGATTTGCGCGTGAATCCTCCTCCTGCCGTCCCGTCCGTATTTTCCGTCGACCGTAAAAGCTGGAAGATTAAATC
>CAYJWM010000061.1:7541-10105 GCA_964373885.1 uncultured bacterium
GCCATAAAAGATTGACAAATTAAGCCCGCGTTTTACAATAACCTCAAACGTTGCCGCCCCTTTTCCCATAATCAGAGGAGGACCAATGGCCTTAACCGACCTGTACACAAACCTTCAGCTTCTCGTCCGCTGGATTCACGTGATTGCCGGCATTGTCTGGATCGGCCATCTGTATTTCTTCAATTTCGTCAACGTGCCGCTTCAAGCGGCGCTGGATGATGCCGCAAAAAAGGCGGTCAACCCAAAACTCATGCCTCGCGCCCTTTGGTGGTTTCGCTGGGGCGCCATGATTACGTTTTTGGCGGGCTTGGTTCTGTTTACCCTTCAATACATGTATGTACCGGGGAAGGGCTTTGGTCCTAACGATCTTTTCTTGGATACCGTGACCGGAAAAATGACCGGCCGCGCCGTGTGGATTTCAATGGGCATGCTGTTTGGAACCGTCATGTGGTACAACGTGTGGATGATTATTTGGCCGACCCAGAAACGGATTTTATCCGGGAAGGTGCCTCAGGATAAGCTTCCGGCCGCCCGGAAACGCGCGCTTCTTTTTTCCCGAATCAACACCTTTCTCTCAGGCCCGATGCTTTTCGGAATGCTGGCCCCGGCACATTACGGCGCTTCCAACGCGGTTACATTGGTTGTGGCCATTGTGCTGGGACTTGTTGCCATTTGGTGGGCCATCAAGACCTCGCATACGGCCGGCGCTTCGGTTTAATGGTCGATAAGAAGCAAAAAAGGGACAGGCATGTTTTTGTTCTTTATGCCTGTCCCTTTTTTGCCTGCCCCACTTTTTAATTTATGACTCAAAACATTCCCGTCAATCTTTTTACCGTTCAGAAGCCGTTTGTCGGAGAGACGGTTGAGAATCGGCGCCTCACACCGGCGACCCGTGATCTTCGGAATGATGTCCGGCACATCACCATCCGCTACCGGGAGAAATTTCCCTATATTCCCGGCCAAAGCGTCGGGGTTTTGGTTCCGGGCACGGATCCCCTCACAGGGAAACCCCACAAACTTCGGCTTTTTTCTGTTGCTTCCGTCGGCGCCGGTGATTTCGGCGATCATCAAACTGTTTCGCTCTGCGTCGTGCGCCATTTTTGGGACAATCCAAAAACGGGAGAGAAAAATGTTCCAGGACTTGCGAGCAATTACTTATGCGATCTTAAAGTCGGCGATCCCGTCACGATGACGGGCCCCGTGGGGCTTCATTTTTTGCTTCCCGATGATTACAAAAACCGCGATTTTATCTTTGCGGCCACCGGCACCGGTATTGCCCCTTACCGCGGAATGCTTAAAATCATGTTTGATTCCGGATACAAAAGCCGTGTGTGGCTTTATTTCGGCGTGCAATACAAAGACGTCGTGCTGTACGACAAGGAATTCGAGGCCTATCGAAAACATCCTAATTTTTCATATGTCAAGGCGATCAGCCGCGAGGAAAAAAATCCGGTGCCGGAAATAGTCCCGACACGCGAGAACCGAATGTACGTGCAGGTGAAGATGTATCAGGACCGCTCAACACTTCAGTCCGTTTTAACCAAGCCGGACAGCATGGTGTATTTGTGCGGTCTCAAGGGTATGGAGCATGGCATTTTTCCGGTGCTTGACATGATCGGTTCCGGTCTCGGAACGGATAGCTCGTTCGTTTCGAAGTTGAAAGCTGAGAAACGGCTGCGCGTTGAGGTGTATTAATTTTCAATGGCGCAGCCGGCGCATGGGTTTGAGACGTTTGAGCACACGGCTGATATCGGCGTCCGCGCCTGGGGAGAAAATTTAGCCCAGCTTTTTGAGGCATCGGCCCGGGGACTTTTTAACGTTGCGGTCGAGCGGGGAACTTTTTCGCCCGGCGAGATGCGCAAAATCGAACTCACCGCCGAATCGCGCGAAGAATTATTGTTCGCCTGGCTGCGCGAACTGCTCTACATTTTCGACACAGAACACCTCATTTTTTCCGAGTTTCAATTCCGCGACCTGACCGACACAAAATTATCCTGCCATGTCCGGGGCGAGAAACTTGATCCCAAAAAACATGCAATCGGACATGAGGTGAAGGCCGTAACCCGCCATCAATTTAAGCTCGAGCAAAAAAACAACCGGCTCTCCGCCGAATTCATCCTTGATATCTAAGACGGTGAAGACGCTCGCAAAAATACTTGTCTCGCTACGCTGCGCGCGGCAATTTTTAGCCGAGCGGGCTGGGCAAAAATTGCCGTGCTCACTGCGGCTCATGCGCTCGCTTTCGAGCTGGAAAGCTCGCGCATTCGACGCCGCTCGACAAGAATTTTTTGCGAGCGATAAGCTAATATAGCGGCGAGTGGCTGTCTGAAGGCGGCTCTCGGAGCCCGCCAGAGCTTGGTTTCGCCGAAGGCGAATCTGGCGGGCGAGAGCGCAGGCGGTTATTCGCCGCAGGAGCGAATAAACCGCCGGCGCCGAAAGACAGCTACTCGCCGCAGAAACTCGCTTTAGCAGCAATGTAATTTTTGCGTGAGTTTTTGCTATAATACTTAGAGCACCTAACGAAAGTACCGCATGAATCGCGTTCGAGGCAAAAATAGTCCAGA
>CAYJWM010000062.1:0-10067 GCA_964373885.1 uncultured bacterium
GATGGGAGGGGTAATGGCGCCTCCCCCAGGAGTAGCGGTGGTGAGGGGAGGAGTTGTGTCCGCCGCAATCGCCAAGCCGGCCCCAAACCAGCCGTAAAAAGTTGTGACCCCCCAAACCAGTATTATGGGCGAACCAAAGCGAAGTAATTTTGAGATAAAGCTCTGTTTATGTTTCCCCATAATAAGAAACCGGCTCCTTTAAATCGACTAGGATCGCCTGCTTGATTTTGCATTGATACTTCACACAGCAGGTAATACAGCCGAATGGGAAATAACCTGATTTTGTAAGGTCGATTTCAATGGTTTTTTGCTCGCCCTGCTTGAGATGGAAATCGATATCGAAATCAGGCATGACAAACCAATGGTCTTCCCCCTCGGCCATAAGATTAATTATAAGATGGTCGCCCACAGAAGCTTTGATATGAGCGGGCTCGATGATTTTAGGTAAAAGACGCATGGTGATGTGTTTGGTCTCACCGATAGTGTCATCCTGAGGCGCAGCCGAAGAATCTCTGGTCATAGACTCTTCGCTATCGCTCAGAGTGACAGTTGAAGAGCTCAGAATGACAGAAGGTGGATTCAAAATGACAGACCGTAATTTTGTTATGGCTTCCTCGTCATCCACGCCCGCTTCCTCACCCGCTGCCGGAAGCCCTGAACCAATCCAGCCGCGAAGTCCGTGCGGATACATCATCACGATATTTCGAATCCCCTTTTCTTTCAGCTCTCGCGCGGCCACGTAAGCGCGGAAATCCCAATTGCAATAGGGAATGTAGGTCATTTGATCATCGGAACTAAATTTGGAGAAAAAATCATGGCGGTTTGAAAATGAAATATTCCGCGCGCCCGGAATATGGGATTTTTGAAACTCATGCGGCTCGCGTATGTCGAGAAAAACAATGCTGTCGGTTTGCCGAAGAAGCCGAAACAATTCTTTCCGTTCCAGAAAAGGAATGAGCGGAAGCTTGTCTTCAATCAGGTTGGTGCCGCCTGAAGTCCAGTAGGAACCGCGCGCTTTCGGCAAAGCGGATGTTTGGGCAAATCCGGCGGTATAAAAAGAAAAAAAGGTGAGGAAAAGCAAACAGAGCGCCGCTCTTGCGGGAACCACATCCTTTTTAAGAAACCGCCGTTTGGAAGGTAACATAAATGGATACGCAAAGAGTGTGAAAAGCGTATCACAAAATTGAAAAAATACAAAGAAAAAGATGAGTATAACAAAAAAAGGGACAGGCACGTGGTGCAAAAACGTGCCTGTCCCTTTTTTAGCGTTTTCTAGCGGCCGGCTTTTTCTCTTTTTCTTTTTCTTCCGGTTTTTCGGAAACGATTGCTTCCGTGGTGAGAATGAGGCCTGCGATGCTCGCCGCATTTTGAATGACGTTGCGCACCACTTTGGCGGGGTCGATCACCTTTGCTTCAAGCAAATCTTCAAATTTGCCGGTCTCGGCGTTAAATCCGAAATTGCCCTTGCCTTCCAAAATCTTCCGCACGGTGACTTCCCCGTCATAGCCGCCATTTTCAGCAATCCGGCGCGCGGGACCCGATAAAGCGCGCTTTACGATTTGAAGACCGGTTTGCTCATCACCTTCGAGTTTGAGACCGTTTAAAGATTCTATGGCGCGTAGAAGCGCGACACCGCCTCCGGCCACAATGCCCTCTTGAGCGGCCGCACGCGTCGCATGAAACGCATCATCCACGCGCGCTTTCTTTTCCTTCATTTCGGTTTCGGTGGCAGCGCCGACGCGGATTTCAGCCACGCCGCCGGTCAATTTGGCAAGACGTTCCTGAAATTTTTCTTTGTCGTAGGAGGAATCGGACGCTTCGATTTGCTTTTTGATTTGCTCACAGCGGTTTTTAATCGCGGATTGGCTTCCCGCGCCGCCGATAATCGTCGTATTGTCTTTATCAATCACGACCCGCCGCGCCTGGCCCAAATCTTTTAGGGTAACGGATTCAAGCTTCACACCCAAATCTTCGGAGAGAAATTTGCCGTTCGTCAAAATCGCGATGTCTTCCATCATTTGCTTGCGCCGGTCGCCATAACCCGGCGCTTTCACGGCCGCCACTTGAATGAGACCGCGCAGTTTATTGACCACAAGCGTCGCGAGCGCTTCGCCTTCGAGTTCTTCGGCGATAATCAGAATGGCTTTTCCGGTTTGAACGACCTGCTCAAGAAGGGGGATGAATTCTTGAATGCTCGAGATTTTTTTCTCGTAAATCAAAATGAGCGGCTCTTTCAGCACGGCTTCCATCCGCTCGGGGTCGGTCACGAAATGAGTGGAAATATAGCCGCGGTCAAACTGCATGCCCTCGGTCACGTTTAATTCGGTTTTGGTGGTTTTGGACTCTTCAACGGTAATCACGCCGTCTTTTCCAACCTTCTCCATGGCTTCGGCCAGAAGCGCTCCGATCACGGCGTCATTGTTCGCGCTGATCGTGGCGATCGCTTCAAAATCGGCGCGTCCGCGGACGGACTTCGCGACTTTTTTAATTTGCTCCACCACCTGCTCGGTCGCCCGGTCGATCCCGCGCTTCACAGCCACGGGGTTTGCTCCGGCCGCCACATTGCGCAAGCCCTCATCCAAAATGGATTGTGCGAGAATCACCGCGGTGGTCGTGCCGTCGCCGACCTCATCAGACGTTTTCTCGGCCACTTCACGCACAAGCTGGGCGCCTAGATTTTCCTGGGAATCTTCGAGGTCGATTTCCTTTGCGACGGTCACACCGTCTTTGGTGATTTGGGGAGAACCGAATTTGCGGTCTAAAATGACATTGCGCCCCTTGGGGCCGAGTGTGGCGCCGACGGCTTTTGCCAAAAGGTCGGCGCCCTTTTTGATTTTAAGGCGCGCTTCTTCGGAATAAACGATTTGTTTGGCCATGGGGGGATTAAATTATTTCTCGTAAACGGCGAGAATTTCACTTTCCTTCAAAATCTTGCATTTTTTCCCGTCGATTAAGAGCTCATCTCCGGCATATTTTCCGAAAATGACTTTGTCGCCTGATTTGACTTCAAGCGGCTGAACTTTGCCGGATTCCAGAACTTTTCCGGGACCGACGGAAACAACCTTGCCTTCCGTCTTTTCCTCTTTCGCGGTGTCCGGCAGAATAATTCCGCCTTTTGTCTTCTCCTCGGCCTCCAGCACTTCCACCAAAAGTTTATCGCCCAACGGTTTAATCTTCATTCCTAATCCTCCTACCTTTTATTTTTTAGCCCTCAATTGAAAAAATTTGCTTGCTGCGCGGCGTTGAATAACCTGTCATTGCGAGGAGGCCGTTAAGCCGACGCCTGCCTGCCGGCAGGCAGGAAGCAATCTGACGCGAGATGCTTCGGGCTTCGCCCTCAGCATGACACCGAGCGTCATCCTGAGCCCTTCGTTTGTCATGCTGAGTGAAACGAAGCATCTCAGGGTAAACTCCGCGAAGGATTTCGGTGTCAGATTGCCACGCCCGCCTTCGGCGGGCTCGCAATGACATCAATGATTAATACATTCCGCCCGGAGGCATTCCGCCCGGCATGGCCGGCATTTTTTCCTCTTCGGGAATCTCGGTCACAAGCGCTTCCGTCGTCAAAAGAAGACCGGCAATGCTCGCCGCATTCTCAAGCGCGCTGCGCGTGACTTTTTTGGGGTCGATAATGCCGTTTTGAATCAGGTCGCAATACTCACCTGTTTCGGCATTCAATCCCCAGCTTCCTTTTCCTTCAAGCACTTTCTGAACGACCACGGAACCTTCCTCACCGGCATTGTACGCCAGCTGACGAAGGGGCTCTTCAAGCGCGCGGAAAACGGTTTGGGCGCCCACTTTTTCATCGCCCGAAAGCTTAAGCGATTCGACGGCCCCTCTGGCCCTCAAAAGCGCGACCCCGCCGCCCGCCACAATTCCTTCTTCCACTGCGGCGCGCGTCGCATGAAGCGCATCTTCCACGCGGGCTTTCTTTTCCTTCATCTCGGTTTCCGTTGCGGCCCCTACATTAATCACCGCCACACCGCCCGCGAGCTTGGCCAGGCGCTCCTGGAGCTTTTCCTTGTCGTAATCGGAATCCGTGTCCTCAATTTGTTTTTTGATCTGGCTGATACGGCCGCTGATTTCGGCGGTTTTCCCGGCGCCTTCGATAATCGTAGTGTTGTCCTTGTCCACGGTCACGCGTTTGGCGCGCCCGAGATCGCTAATCTTGAGATTCTCAAGCTTGATCCCGAGGTCCTCGGTGATGGCCCGCCCGCCGGTTAGAGTCGCAATGTCTTCAAGCATTGCTTTTCTGCGGTCGCCGTAACCCGGCGCTTTTACCGCACAAGCGGCCAAAGTGCCGCGGATTTTATTGACCACGAGCGTCGCCAGCGCTTCGCCGTCCACTTCTTCGGCAATGATCAAAAGCGGTTTTCCGGATTTGGCCACTCCTTCCAGAACCGGAAGAAGATCCTTCATCGCGGAAATTTTCTTTTCGTGAATTAAAATGAAGGGGTCCTCGAGCACCGCTTCCATGCGCTCGGTGTCGGTGACAAAATAGGGGGAAAGATAACCTTGATCAAATTGCATGCCTTCCACTATATCAAGGGTGGTCGCGACGGTTTTGGATTCTTCCACCGTAATCACGCCGTTTGTTCCGACTTTATCCATCGCTTCGGCAATTTGACTGCCGATCGTGGTGTCTGAATTGGCGGCAATCGTGGCCACTTGCGCGATTTCTTTCTTATTATCTTTTACCGGTTTTGCTAGTTTGCCTAGTTCTTCAACTACCGCAACCACTGCTTTATCGATGCCGCGCTTGACAGCCATCGGATTAGCGCCGGCCGTTACGTTTTTCAAACCTTCGCGGTAAATGGCCTGGGCCAAAATCGTGGCGGTCGTCGTGCCGTCGCCGGCCGTAGTGGACGTTTTCTCCGCCACTTCCTTAATCATTTGAGCGCCCATATTTTCGTAGGAATCTTCGAGCTCAATTTCCTTGGCGACGGTCACACCGTCTTTGGTAATGGCGGGAGAACCGAATTTCTTGTCGAGCACGACATTGCGGCCTTTGGGGCCTAAGGTGACTTTCACTGCATTGGCAAGATGATCCACGCCTCGCTGAATCGCGCGTCTTGCTTCATCGGAAAATAGAATTTGTTTCTTTGCCATTTTGAACTCCTCCTCTGGAAGTTTGTTACAAAAATGATTGCCATTACGCCTGAGCGTATTTAGCACTCAAAACTTATGAGTGCTAATGGGAGCGAAATATTAGCAATGTCCGACTCATTTGTCAATAGGGGAAAAGACAGCGGATAGGTTTATTACTGTAAACGATTGAATAACAGTAACTTACGTGTCATTCTGAGCCCTTCGTTTGTCATGCTGAGTGAAACGAAGCATCTCAGGGTAAACTCCGCGAAGAATCTATAATCAGAGATTCTTCGTCGCTACGCTCCCCAGAATGACAGTATTATTTTTTCTGATAGGAGCGGATGCGGCGGAGCGCGCGGGAAAGCTCATAAGCCAATTCGGAGGGGAAATCTTCTTTCCTTAAGGCGATATCGGCTTGCGGGATTTTACCGTCGGCGATCTCAGACAGAACACTGCGGGTGCGGGCAAGCGGGCCGGTCAGCCGGTGGAGAAAAAAGAGCCCGAAGAAAACATGGATGACAAACACAACCACGAAAAGCGCCGAGATCCGGCCGAGCAGCATAAAACTGATCTCTTCAAAAAAAGCATTCCATGCCGCCTGATTGGGAAGTGCGATCTGTTTCGCGGCTTCATCAATCGTTCCAAAAATCAAATAAAGCAAATAGGCCAGCGTGAGCACCATCAAAATAAACTCAAGCAGCATGAAATACCGCTGCGGTTTTTCATTCCAATTGAGATTTAGGACGCTCCGGCGGTTTCTCATTTATTTCTGCTTCGAGACCATGCGGTTGTGATTCATGAATTCGCACAGGCGGTTGAGCGCCGACGCCAGCTCGGGCGTGAAATCGCCGCGGCGGAACTGGATTTTTCCCTCGGGAGGAAGCCGTCCGTCCGCCAGGTCGTTCAAAATGCGCTTAACACGTTGGAGCGGTCCTGTCACCCGGTGGAGGAAAATAAGTCCGAAAAAAGCGTTCATAAAAAAACCGGTTAGAAAAATGACCAAAAGCCGCATAAAGAGCGAGGCGTAAAGCGATTTTAATTGGAGTTTCAATTGCTCGGGTGATGTGTCCCCGGAAGCGGCCGAAAGCGAAAATTGATGAAACAATTCGAAGGAACCGTAAAGAAGGAACAGCAGAATGGCCGAAAGCATGAAAAACTGCATCCCGACAAAATACCGCTGGGGAGGCTCATTAATGAGAAATGAGAAAAACCTGCGTCGCTTGGTCATGATCACGCTCCCTTGTTGATTTCGTTTTTGTAAATCAGCACGAGCGAATGCAATGTATGAAGCGGGTCTACCGCATCACTCCGGATGTGCCGGCTGTAACGGCTCAAACGCTTCGCCCATCCGCCGGTCGCCAAAATCCGTATCCCGGGGCCGTATCGCTTTCGAAAACGTTCGATTAATCCATCGGCAAGAGCGCCGAAACCATTGAGCAGCCCCAAACCCATCGCGGAGCGCGTGTCATGGCCGACCAGATTGTTATGCAACAGATCAAACGACCTTAATTTCGGGAGCAAAGCCGTTTTTTCCTGAAGCGCGTTCCCGGAAAGCTCCACTCCCGGGACGATCAATCCCCCTTCAAAAACCCCTTCTTTGGAAACATAATCAAAGGTAATGGCGGTGCCAAAGTCAATCACAAGCGCAGGCAACTGATGCTTCCGAATCACGCCATAAATATTCACGAGCCGGTCCGCGCCCAATTTTTTGCGCGCATACCGCATGGGAACGGAAAGCCGCACGTTTTTCCCGATCACATAAATAAAAGCGGGCTTGCATCTCGATCGAATCAACCGGACCAATCGAACGGTTACTTTAGGAACCACGCTGCTGATCACCCATTTCATACCGGAACGATTCACTTTGCCCCCGGCGCATCGATCGATGATCGCCCGGAAATCGGCGGTCAGGACGCGCCCGAGCACGGAAAATCTCCCCCTTTGATAAACGCCATAGGCCGCGGTGGTGTTCCCGATATCCACCGCCACAATTTTTTTACGGAAACGCTTAACGGTTGGGTGGCTGCCACTTGATGCAGTTGCTTTTCGTGTCATCCTGAGCGATAGCGAAGGATCTCTGCTCATAGATTCTTCGGCTCAGCGAAGCAGCACCCTTGTGGTGTCGCCTCAGAATGACAACTGTATGAAGTGGTAGGCACCCTAACGGTTCGCATGGAAATATTGGTTCCAAAAATGATTCAAAATCAAATCCAAAATTTCGGACGGATCGATTTTCTGATCGGTCTCCAAATAAATAGAAGTGGCCCCGGCGGGCAAATCCCCTTTCCGGCTGTTCACATTCAGCCCGATCCCGACCACCACATATTCCATGCGGCCGTTCGAACTCGCCGCTTCGGTCAAAATGCCGGAAATTTTCTTTTCGCCCACCAAAACGTCGTTTGGTCTTTTCAATTTGGCGGGAAGAGAAAACTGTTTTTTGAGAATGGAGGCCACAGAGCGGGCGGCAAGATGGGTCAGGATGGGAGCGGTTTGCGCTGAGAAGCGGGGTTTGAGCACAATGGAAAAAAGCAAATTTTTTCCCGGGCGCGACACCCATTTCCGTTTGAAGCGCCCGCGGCCGTGCGTTTGATAATCTGAGACGATCACCGTTCCTTCCGCCGCTTTTTTGGAAGCCAGCTCAAGCGCCAAATCATTGGTGGAAGGAAGCCGGTCATAATGGAGAATGCGCAAATTCATTTTTCGCTTCCGGAGAGCACTCTCGGAATTCCCCAGTCAAGGCGGGTCAAAATTTCATAGGGAATGGTCCCGGCCTGAGAAGCCAAAGTTTCCCCCGAAATTTCATTTTCTCCGTCGCGTCCCAAAAGCGTCACCACCTCCCCCGCCGAAAACGGAACGTCCCCCGATCCCAAATCCAGGGCGATATAATCCATAGAAACGCGGCCCGCTATTCGGCAGAGTTTCCCGCGGATCAAAACGCTCCCTTTGCCTGAAAGTGCGAACGGATAGCCGTGGCTGTAACCGACCGGAATAATGGCGATGGTGGTGTCATGCTTGGCTTGAAACATGCGCGAATAACCCGTGGACTGGCCGGCTTTTAATTTTTTAATCAGAATGATGCGCGCTTTCCACGAAAGCACGGGTTTCAGATTCATTTTTTGCCTGAGCGCTTCTGCCGGATAAAGCCCGTAAAGGATAAGTCCCGGGCGCACCAAATTAAAATGTGCTTCACGATAATTGGAAATCCCAACGCTGTTGGCCGCATGGCGGTAGGCAAAATGAATCCCCTTAGCATCCGCTTGCTTCAGAATTTGATAGAACGCATGAATCTGCCCGAGCGTGAACGGATCTTGTTCATCCTCACCCTGCGCGAAATGCGTAAAAATGCCTTCGAGCTGAAGCGCGCCAAGCGCTCCTATTTCCTCAAGAGCGGAAACGGCCTTTTCTTTCTGGATTCCGAGCCGTCCCATGCCGGTGTCTACTTTGACATGAATCACCGCTTGCTTATTCATTTGGCGGGCAACCGAGGAAATGTCGCGCGCCTGCTCCGTGCTGGACACCGAAAGGGCGATTTCGGCGTGAAGCGCCACTTCAACGGCGCTTTTCGGATGAATGCCGAACAAAAGAATGGGCGTTTGAATTTCAAACCGCCTCAGCTGAAGCGCCTCATCAATCGTCGCAACGCCGAGATAGGCTACCTCCGACTCCAAACACTGGGCAATTTCGCGAAGTCCGTGTCCGTACGCGTTGGCCTTTACCACCGCAAGCACGGCCGCCCCCGGAAGAGCAAGATTTTGAATCGCGCGCAAATTATGGAGGAGCGCGTCCCGATCAATCTCAAGCCAGGTGGAAAATTCCCTGACTTTTGACTCCTGGGCAATCCCGAGTCCGTTCATTTCACTTTCCTTCCCGCCGTCATTTGGACCTTTTCTTCCGCTTCGGAACGCCGCAGGTACTCGGGCGTCATGGTTTTAAGCGATAACGGCTTCAGCCATTTCGATTGAGCATCAAACATTTGAATTAAAAAAACGGCCCGCGGATACCAAAATGAATCCGCCATGAAAGACACACCATCGCCAAAACGTTCCCGAATGGCCCCGCCGTATACCCGAAGTGCATCTCCCGTGAGTGCCGCGCCGGGCGATAATTGCCCGATCAATCCGCTGCAGGAAACAAGCGTGTTCTCTGTCTTTTTTGCAGGCACACCATTTTGAAAGCGGTATTTCGCCAAATAAATGCTGTCCCGTTTCGCATCCACACAGACGAAAAAATCTCCGTTCACCATTCCGCTCCCGAGCGCGATCACATCCAAACTCGAGGCGCCGAGGGCCCGCGCGCCAAGCCCTATATGAAGTCCTTTTAAAATCGAAAGCCCGATTCTCAGGCCCGTAAAAGACCCGGGGCCCACGCCCCAGATCAATCGATCGAGTTCGTTTTTTTTAAGCCGAAGTTCTTTCAATCCCTGCTCAATCAAAGCAATCAATTGCTCCGAATGCCGCGGCGTGCCGGCTAAATTGAGCTCCAATACTTCCTTCCCCCCTTTTCGTATGGCCACCGAAAGCAATCGGGAAGAAGTATCAACGGCCAAAACATGCTGAAAATCATTCACGTTGTATCATCTCAATCACGCGGCTTTTTTCACCCTGTCTTGAAAATTTAATTTCAAAATCTGCGCACGCGATGACTTCCGGCACGCGGTCCGCCCATTCGACGAGTGATACCGCCTCCGAATCCTCAAGATACTCGTCCATTCCGATTTCCGCCAGCTCGGCGCTTTGGCTTAAGCGATATAAGTCAAAATGATAAAGCGGAACACGCCCCTTGTATAGATGAAAAATCACGAACGTGGGGCTTTTGACCTCCCGTTTGTCTGAGACACCGAGCCCGAGCGAAACCCCTTTCACAAAGGTCGTTTTGCCGCTCCCAAGATCTCCCGTGAGCGCAATGACCGTTCCGGGTTTCACATTCCGGCCGAACTGGCGGCCTGCCTGAATGGTTTCCTCGGGAGAATGCGACGT
>CAYJWM010000063.1:0-10046 GCA_964373885.1 uncultured bacterium
TCACGGCTTCGATGGCTTCCTTAAGCTCAGCGCGTAAAAATTGCGCAGGCTTCGGCCCAAAATGCTCCTCCACTTGTGAGATGGAAAGACGGTCGAGTAAAAGATTGGGAACGGTCGAAAATGACGGAGAAGCGAGCATCATTTGCTTTAAATATTTTTCGTTGGATTCCACGAGCGCCATTTTCGGGGAAATTTCAAGATAGGAAAATCCGTGTGTCTTCGCAAACTCCTCAAATTTTTCGGAATGAAAACCACCGGTAATTAAAACAGCCCGGTCGGCGCGGTCTGTTTTCATGGTAGAGAGGACGCGCTCGGCGATCACGTTCTCGCGCGCGAGGGCGAGTTCATAAAAATGAATGCTTTCTTGAAACGAAGCGTCGGCGTCTTTTATGTTTTCCGCAAGGTCGCTTCCGAGACGGATGAGTTCTTTGACCATGGCCGAAGGTCTGAGTAAATTCTTTGCCTCTGAAACCGCCTGAAATTCAGTGCGGGTAGCTTCGAGTGAAAAAAGTTTTTTGAGAAGAAGATATGATTTCAAAAGTCCGATCAGTTTCTTTTCTTCGTCTGTTTGAATCAGGGTGTTCAAAATTTTCTCGGCCAGTGAATCGATTTCCTCAAAAAGAGCGCCCGGATTCATCTCTTGCCTCAAAATGGCGAGGCCGAGAGAACGGCTTAAGGCGGGATAATCTTTAAATGAAAATCCTTGCGTATGCACGGCCTCGTAAAATTGTTCGAGAAATGACCTGAGATCGCCCTGGTCACTTTGGTAAAGAAACATCCTGACCCTTTCCCTGAGAGCCGGATTGATTTTGTGGGTCTGGAGCCAGTGGATGAGCTTCCGCCTTTCCTTCTGCTTTTCGATTTCTGCCGTTTCCGGCCGTATTTTTCCCTCCATCTCCTTGAGTTTGAACAGCCGGATCAACTGGGGATATTCGATTTGATTCCGGGCGTCACGCAAATCCAAATTCAAATATTCCAAGCTTGCCGTGTCCAAATCGTTGAGATGGCCGAAAATATCCTGCTTTGAATCCTGATATAAAAGCCATTCTTTTAGAAATTTGCGGAGGCGGGGATTGCATTTGCGGGAGCCGAGCGTGGTAATTTTAGTTTTCAGATCATTGAGAAAACGGTCTGATTTTTCTTTTTCAGAATAGACTTTTCTGAAACTTTGCAGATTGTCCCGGTAAAGCGATGGCTCTTCCACGCCATAAGTCTGAACCTGATCGCCTGAGCGGAGCATAAATTTGCCCGGACCTCCGATGATGTTTTCTTTTAAAAGGCCGTCCGTGATTTTGTCGTTGGTTTTTTCATCCTCGGAAAACCGCAGAAGGTCAGGTGAGATTTCCCCCTGAAGTCCGCCCTCTAAAAAAATAGTAGAAAGACCGTAACGGCCCTTTAAATGCGCCAAAAGATTCCCAATGCTCTTTTGAGCATCGAGCTGCCCGTGGGCATCCTGAATATGGACCAAAAGGCCGCGGGGCGAGTCATTTGGCATGCGTTTGGTGATTTGGCCCAACTCGATCGGAATTTCAATCTCTTTGAGCAAATCTTGTGAGCGGAATTCTTTGGAAGCAAACGAATGCGCAAAATCAATTTCTTGCGCATACGAAACGGCGGAAGTCGGGCCGAAGCAGATTAAAAGGCAGAAGGCGACTCCCTTGGTAAAGTTTCCCTTTAGTGGAAATAGATTCATCTGTTTGATTAGGTGTCATCCTGAGCGAAGCGATTGTCATTCTGAACCTGCCTGCCGGCAGGCAGGCGATAGTGAAGAATCTATGCATAGATCCTTCGGGCTTCGTTTTCAGAATGACATCGGAATTGCCTCCAGAATGACAAAAGGGCACCTTTCTAAAGTATTTTAGAAAGTATACCATAAGAATTGTAATGAATCAAACATAGATAAAAGGGACAGTTCTAACGTAACTAGTTATTAAATAATGACTTAGCGAGAACCGTCCCTGATACTTGGAGATTTACTTGCGATGTAATTTTTGCCTGAGATAACAGATAATCTCATTTGTGGAAGCTCCGGGACCGAATATTCTGCCAATTCCAAGCGTCCGAAGCCGTTTTTCATCCTCTTGCGGGATAATTCCTCCTCCCGTTAGAAGGATATCTGACCGGCCTGCCTTCTTAAGCCCTGAGCGGATCTTCGGCAAAATCGTCATGTGGGCCCCCGAAAGAATACTGACCGCCACCACATCCGCATCTTCCTGAACGGCACCACGGACAATAGCATTCGGACTTTGACGGAGGCCTGTATAAATCACTTCCATGCCGGCATCGCGAAGAGCGCGCGCAATCACCTTAACGCCCCGGTCATGGCCGTCCAGGCCGCCTTTGGCCAGAAGGACACGGATCCTGCCCCTCACCCTACCCTCTCCCTTAAGGGGAGAGGGAAATTTAGACCGCGCCTGGTTCCTGATACTCACCGAACACCTCCTTGAGAGAATCCGTGATTTCCCCAAGCGTGGCGTAAGATTCCACGGCCGTTAAAAGGGGCGGCATTAAATTCTCCTTCGTTTCCGCTTTTCGTTTCAATTGATCAAGCGTTTTTTGAACGCGCACATTACTTCGTTTCCTTTTCAAGCGTTTCAATTTTGTTTTTTGTTCCCGCTCGCGCTTGGGGTCGATTTTAAAAATGGGCGTCTCCCATAATTCCTTTTGAGTCTGATAAGTGTTTACACCGACGACGATTTTTTTCTTTTCTTCCACTTCTTTCTGATGTTGGTACGCCGCATTTGCGATCTCGCGCTGAAAAAAATTCTCTTCAATCCCCTTCAATACTCCGCCCATTTTACGAATCCGTTTGAAATATTGCTCGGCTTCCTCTTCCATGCTCGAAGTCAACGTTTCCAAATAATACGCCCCGCCCAAAGGATCGGGCGCATCCGTAACGCCGAGTTCGTGAGCAAGAATCTGCTGGGTCCTGAGCGCGATTTGAGCGGAGGCCTGAGTCGGAAGACAAAGCGGTTCGTCGTAACCGTTGGTGTGCAAGCTTTGCGCCCCGCCCAAAACAGCCGAAAGCGCCTCATAAGCCGTGCGGATAATATTATTCTCCGGCTGAGCGGCCTGAAGACTGGATCCCGCGGTTTGAACGTGAAAACGCATCCGCCATGATTTCGGGTCTTTGGCGTGGAAACGCGTGCGCATGCGGCGGGCCCAAATGCGGCGCGCGGCGCGGAACTTGGCAATCTCCTCAAAAAAATTCTGATGGCCGTTAAAGAAAAATGAAATACGGGGTGCGAAGCGGTCGACCCCAAGGCCTGTTTTCAACACCTCTTCGACATAGGTAAACCCGTTCGCAAGCGTGAAGCTAAGCTCCTGCGCGGCGGTAGAACCCGCTTCCCGAATGTGATAACCGCTCACGGAAATCGTATTCCATTTTGGGACCTGCTGCGTGGCGAAACGCACCGTATCCACAATCAGGCGAATCGAAGGCCGCGGCGGGAAAATCCATTCCTTCTGGGCCATGTACTCTTTGAGAATATCATTCTGAATCGTGCCGTTTAAATCGCGGAGCCGCGCGCCCTGTTTTTTGGCGCAGGCCAAATACATGGCAAAAATGACCGCGGCCGGAGCATTAATCGTCATCGATGTGGAAACTTTCCGGAGCGGGATGCCGCGGAAAAGCGTTTCCATGTCCTCAAGCGAATCAATCGCCACGCCCCCGCGCCCCACTTCGCCCATAGATTTTGGGTGGTCCGAGTCATAACCCATGAGCGTCGGCAAATCAAAAGCGACGGAAAGTCCCGTCTCGCCGTGTTTCAGAAGAAAACGGAAGCGCTCATTCGTGTCTTCCGCAAGGCCGAATCCCGAAAACTCGCGCATGGTCCACAACCGCCCGCGATACATGGTCGGATAAATGCCGCGGGTGAACGGGAATGCGCCGGGGTCGCCTAAATCCCGGGCGTAGGAAAGCTTTTTGAGATCGCGCGGGGTAAAAAAAAATTTTGAGTGCTTAACGCTTTTCAAGCGACCTCCACAGAGATTCGACCCCTTTTTCTTCCTCAGCAACGGTTTTGAACACGGGGCGCCCGTCGTTTCTTAATAAATGCGCCATTTGCTCGGCCCCCGGTCGGTCGGATTTATTGACCACAAACATATCGGCTTCTTCGTGAAGCCCTGATTTCATCAATTGCATCTCATCTCCCGATTCGGGCGTGAGCAGCAAAAGAGTCTTATGGGCGATATGCGTCACTTCATCGTCAAGCTGGCCTGCGCCGATGGTTTCGATAAACACATAATCATACCCGGCGCGGGCCAATAAAAAAGCCGCATCCCGCGTAGCTCGAGCCACACCGCCACGCGCGCCGCGGCTTGCCATACTGCGGATAAATACGCCAGGGTCTTCGGCCAGCCGTTGCATCCGCACCCGGTCCGCCAGAAAAGCGCCGCCGTGCTTGGCGCTTGTGGGATCTACGGCGACCACCGCTACTTTTTTCCGCCTGCGGCGGGCGGCGCGGGCAAGCCCGGCAATCAGCGTGCTTTTTCCGGAGCCGGCAGAGCCCGTCACGCCGATCAGAAAAGCGCTTGGAGCTTTGCCGCGCTTCAGATGGTTCATCAAAATTTTCCCCAGAGCCGGGCTATCCTCAAGAATGGAAATGCCGCGCGCCGAAGCAAGCTCATCCCCGCGCTTGATTTTGCCGGCGAGGGTTTGAAGCGATGATCCTGAACTCATGCGGGAGTGAGAAATTGAGCGAGGGTTTCTTTGAGCTGGTACGGATCGAATGGTTTTGTGATATAGCCGGCGGCCCCGGCCGCAAGACAGGCGCGCTCGTGCTGCTCATGGCCGGTCAGCATCAGGACCGGAATGAGATGGATGCCAGATGGCGTTTCGCGCTTGAGCCGCTTTAAAATCTCAAGGCCGGTTTCAAGCCCAATCGTGTAATCCAAAATAATCAAATCCGGCTTCAGTTCTTTCGCTTTCGCGTAACCTTCAGGACCGTTGGATGCGGGAATGACCTCATAGCCGAACGATTCCAGCCGGAGCGCCAGCGTTTCGGCCACATCCGGATCGTCGTCAATGACGAGTACTTTTTTGGACATTGGTTTCCTTAACATTCAAATGCGGGACTGATTTCTGATGGAACTGAACAAGACCGTTTTTTGCGATTGATTGTTTAAAAAAAGAGTCAAACTCTTTGAGGGCCCGCGAAACGTCAAGGCCGAGATGAACCGGTGCATATGTTTTGAGATAACCCGCTGCTGATTGATGCAAATAGTTCGCTCCATTTGCATTTTTCTGTTTCAAATGATGAAGCGCGGCCGCTAATTGGATCAGCCCTTTGTAGAAATCCCGCGAACCCGAACGGTCGCGAAGCCACAGCTTCTCCAATACCTCATGGCTTTCAAAATACTTTCCCTTCCTAAAAAGATCAACGTATTGACGATAAAGAGGGTCCATAAAAAGTGTCATTGCGAGGAGCGAAGCGACGAAGCAATCTGACGCGAGATGCTTCGGGCTTCGCCCTCAGCATGACACCGAGCGTCATCCTGAGCCCTTCGTTTGTCATGCTGAGTGAAACGAAGCATCTCAGGGTAAACTCCGCGAAGGATTTCGGTGTCAGATCGCCACGGCCAGCTGCGCTGGCCTCGCGATGACGATGAGAAGCATGCTTTGCTCACTACGTTCGCTCGCAATGACGCGTCACCAGGTCACTTCCAATTGCGAATGAGTTCCAGCAAAAGCCGCACCCCTACACCCGTGGCCCCGCGCGCGTTATAGGGTTTTGCCGAATCCACCCAGGCCGTCCCGGCAATATCCAGATGCGCCCAGCTTTTTATGGGCGCAAATTCCTTGAGGAACATCGCGGCGGTAATCGTCCCGCCGTAACCGGGGCCCGCGTTTAAAATGTCGGAATGATGCCCTTTGATCAGATCAAAAAATTCCTCCCACAGCGGGAGCTCCCAACATCTGTCCCCGACGGCTTCCCCCGCTTTCCGGATTTTCTCGGCGAGCGCGTGGTCCGTGCTCATTAATCCGATGGCCTTGTCGGCCAGACACACCACGACCGCTCCGGTCAAAGTGGCCAAATCGATAATGGCTTTCGGCTTGAACCGCTCGGCATAAGACAACGCATCTCCCAGAATCAGCCGGCCTTCGGCATCGGTGTTGATCACCTCAACGGATTTCCCGTTGTGCATTTTAATAATATCGCCCGGCCTCTGGGCCGTACCACTCGGCATATTTTCAACACACGGAGCAATGGCCACGATGTGAAGCGCCGGCCTCAAGCGGCTCACCGCTTTCAACGTGCCGATCACGGCCGCTGCGCCGGACATATCGTATTTCATTTTTTCCATGTCTTTTGAGGGCTTGATTGAAATACCGCCCGTGTCAAAGGTGACGCCTTTTCCGACGAGACAAAGCGTGCCTTTGCTTTTGTGCTGGGCGCCGTATTCGAGAACGATCAATTGCGGCGGTTCGCTGGATCCTTGGGAAACGGCGATGATGCCGCCCATTTTGTTTTTTTTGATTTCGGCGGGGCCGAGCACTTGACAGCGGAGCTTGCCCGCGCGCGCCACGAGGCGGGCCTGCTTTGCCATCTCGCGCGGCGGCATCACATTGGCGGGCTCATTGATCAGATCGCGCGTAAAATTAACCGCTTCGGAAATAATCCCGGCGCGCTCAAGCGAACGCTCGAGCAGATTCCGCTTGGAAGCGTCTGCAAAAAGAAGCGTGGTGACGGGGGGCTCTTTTTTGAGTTCTTCTTTGTCCTTCGTGAGATATTTATTGAATTTGTAATTGGCGAGCTCAAGCGTTTCCGGGATCAGTTCCGAAGCCCGGTCTAAATGCACCGAACCGCCGAAAAACGTATCGGCCGAAATGAAAAGGGATTTCGCGCCCTGGGCCTTGGCACGGTTCAAAACTTCGGCAATTGCTTTCCTGAGTTTTACGGAAGACCATTCTTCTTTTTTCCCCAGTCCGGCCAGAATGAGCTCTTCCGTGCGCCGGAAATCTCCGTACACCGAAAAAGACTGCCCCGCTTTTCCCGTGAAGCGCTTCTTGGTAAATGCCTTTTTCACGGTCTCAAACGCTTCGGGGTCCAACTGCTTCAGTTCTTTGGGAGGAGTGTCCGAGCCCTGGAAGGAACCGACGACCAATAAATCCGATTTGCCCTTCACCGCATTCAAAAAACCAACATGAATTTTCATGCAAAAACTCCTTGGTTGAATGATGGGATTCTATCACGACCACGCTCATTCAACAAGCAGACATAGCGGGCAAACAGGACTTTGTTTCGGGCACCGGCGGTTCGCCCGCTCCAGCGGCGGGCGACCGCCTGCGCTCTCGCCGTTTGTAGCCCCGCCAGAATTCGTGCGGGGCACCAAGCTCCAAACGGCTCCGAGAGCTGCCCTCCGCAAATCCTGTTTGCCGCTTTACAACTTAATTCTGCCGTGCCAAAAATCTGCTGCCTGAGCGGCGTCGAATGACACGTCATTGCGAGGAGGCCAAAGGCCGACGAAGCAATCTGACGCGAGATGCTTCGGGCTTCGCCCTCAGCATGACACCGAGCGTCATCCTGAGCCCTTCGTTTGTCATGCTGAGTGAAACGAAGCATCTCAGGGTAAACTCCGCGAAGGATCTCGGTGTCAGATTGCTTCGCTTCGCTCGCAATGACACTTAGCCCGCTCGGCTAAAAATTGCCGCGAAGCAGTCGTCGTAGACGGCCGCGCGCAGCGTAGCGAAGGCGGGCAGGTTTTTGGCAAAAGCGAGTTAAGATTTAAGTTGATTCTGCCGGGACAAAAAAGCTAAACTAGCGGGCATGAAACGGGAACAAATCATTTCCTATTTCTTCATCGGGCTCTTTATTTTCATCGTCTACGAACTCTTCCGGCTGTTCTCCCCCTTTCTTCACGCGATTTTCTGGGCCGCCATTTTGGCATTTGCCTTTTATCCCTTGTACCGGAACATTCTCGACCGGCTCCGCCGCAAGCGCACGCTGGCTGCCCTCTTGACCACTTTGATCATCCTGCTCGTCGTCACGCCGCCGATGGTCATGATTCTATTCAGTCTCACCGAAGAAGCGGTTGAGCTTTATCAAAAGGTGAGCACCTATCTTTCCAGCGGAGAACTGGACCTCTTTTTTGAAAACGTCAAGACCACTGCTTCCACGGAATGGGCCCGGCAATTGTGGGCGCGGCTGGAGCCATTCCGTCAGAACATGGTGGATGCCCTGCTTGCCTTTACCAAAAAAATGGGCAACTTGACCGCCAAACAAATTGTCTCCATCAGCAAAAACATTCTGCTTCTTTTCTTTAATTTCTTCCTGATTATTTTCCTTTTGTTCTTTTTCCTGCGGGACGGGGAGCAGATTCACCGGTTTATCTATGATTTGATCCCGATGGAGCAGAAAAATAAAAAAACGCTTGCCGGAAAAATGAACGAGACGTTCTCGGCCGTGATCCGGGGGCAGCTCGTCACCTCGATTGTCCAGGGCACGCTGGCCGGCCTCACGTTTTGGGCCTTACGGCTGCCGGTCCCCCTCCTCGTGGGATTTCTTACCTTCCTCACCTCCATGATTCCCGTCACAGGCGCCGCCACGGTTTGGGGGCCGTTTGCAGCGTATTTGTTTCTCGCCAACGAAACGACGAAAGCGGGGATTCTTTCCGTGGTGGGCGTTTTTCTCATCAGTTTGAGCGACAATTTCCTGAAACCCCTTCTGATCGGCGAGAAAACGAAACTTCCCGTCTTTTTGCTTTTTCTGGGAATGTTGGGAGGGCTTAAAATTTACGGGCTCACCGGCATTTTTTTGGGACCGGTGCTTTTGTCGCTATTTTTTGTGCTGGTGAAAATCTATCACGAAGAGTATCAGCCCGGTTCCTAGAATTAACGGACCCAGGGAAAACCGCTGATCCAACCCGCCCAGTTCACTTCGTATTCAGCCCGCTCGTTCCTCTTCTCGAGGGTAATTCGGAATGCTATCGGGCCGTCGAATAATGGGCGGATTTCGATCACAGCGGTTGAATAAGTCACCACCGGTTTCAGGCGGTACACCAATTTCTTGGTAGGATGATTCAAGACCTGATAACCGTTGCCCGGCTGTTCGGCAACGGAAAAACGGAAACGCACCGCTTTGTTCTGGCGGAGCGCCTCGAGCATGAGTTTCTCCCGGTCGGGAGACAGCAAAAACGCGTTTAAACCGGTGTTCATGAGGCGCGCTTCCTCGCTTGAAATGGATTGATCTTGCTCTCCTTTTGAAAACAAATTGCTGTGAAACTGCTTCAAAGCCATGAAATGAAAGCGTGTCATCGATAAAGCTTGAAGTTTTTCCTGGGGCGATGAAGGGTTTGCAAAACTAACGGAAGGAGCCGAAACAGAAGCCGTGCCCAGCGCTTCCTGAGCCCCTAACGGAGCCGGAAGAACTGCACACAGCACTAAGATGTAAATAACCAGCCATGCTGGTAGTGTTGGTTTGTGATAGTCCACGACGGAAATTCGGCAACCGGCCGACCATGTCCCCGGGACCAGCCCGAGAAGTTAGGTGCACGGCTTTGCGCCCCATCCTTTCAAATGGTTTGCCTCTGCTGCTTCGGCAGCAGACCTCGTCGCGATTTTCTGCGACGTAGGTTTGTCGTTTCGATCTGACTTTCAAAGATCCGAAACTCACCCGACAAATATACTTCCGGGCATCTAAGGGAAGTTTAACACCCCTCCAAATAGAGTCAAATAACAGCTTATTTTTCTTTGGCTTAATGGGGTGTGAAAATAAGTCCTTTCCGCGCCATTTTCCCCCTAATTTGACTTTCTAAAACCGACTTGGAAAGGTAGAATACTTGCGCTATCAAACACGCGTCATTGCGAGCCCGCCGAAAGCGGGCGCCTGCCTGCCGGCAGGCAGGAAGCAATCTGACGCGAGATGCTTCGGGCTTCGCCCTCAGCATGACATCGAGCGTCATCCTGAGCCCTTCGTTTGTCATGCTGAGTGAAACGAAGCATCTCAGGGTAAACTCCGCGAAGGATCTCGGTGTCAGATTGCCACGGCCGGCTACGCTGGCCTCGCAATGACAAACAGATTCTTCGTCGGCCTAACGACCTCCTC
>CAYJWM010000064.1:0-9971 GCA_964373885.1 uncultured bacterium
AAACGAAGGGCTCAGGATGACACGAAAAGCAACTGTATCAAGTGGTATGCACCCGAGAGAACGTTACGCCTCGAGTGTGATTTCCCCCGCTTTCTTGGTCAAAAGACCTCTTAGACGCGTGACGACTTTGGTGTGAATTTGACAGACGCGCGATTCGGACACATTCAATACTTCCCCGATTTCGCGGAGCGTTAAATTTTCATAATAGTAAAGGACCACCACCAGTTTTTCCTTCTCGGGCAGCTGATCGATGGACTGGGCCAGAAGCTCTTTGACCTCATTTTGATGAACATAGCTGAATTGATTCGTGATGAGCGAATCTTCCACTGTCTGAAGGCGCGAGACGGGTTTGTTGCCGTCGTCATTCTGCCATACCTCATCGAGAGACAAAAAGGTGGTAGAATTCAGCTCGCTGTAAATCCCATTGAGGTCTTCGATGCTCATCTTAAGCGAACGCGCCAGTTCATCCTCCGTTGCCGCGCGGCCGAGTCGGTCTTCAAGCTCTCTGCCTTTTCGCTCAATGTCGCGGGCGCGCTTTCTTAAAAGCCGCGGGGCCCAGTCGAGTTTCCTCAGCTCATCCATGATCGCGCCGCGGATACGGGAGACGCCGTACGTCTCAAACTTGTTCCCTTGGTCCACGTCATATTTTTCGATCGCGTCGAAAAGGCCCAAAAGGCCGTAACTGACAAGATCGTTGAATTCCACATTCGGGGGAAGGCCGATAGCCACCCGGCCGGCCACATATTTCACCAGGTACATGTATTTGCGCACGATCTCTTCCCTCAAAAGCCGGGTCTTGTGGCGCTTGTATTTTTTCCAAAGTTTCAGATCGGCATCGTTCATGTTAATTCCCCCTTTTCATTTTGAAGTAGGTGCTCATTAGACAGGTCATTCCTTTTCCAATATTTTTTTAATTTGAAGCAGTGTGTAATTTTTCGTCTGAAGCACTTTTATTTTTTCGATCCGGTCAAAAACGCCTTCATCGTAAAGCCGGTGGCCGGAAACGGTACGCCGGGCTTCCGAAATCAGCCCGGCCAAGGTGTAATTGTGAATGGTCTGGCGGGAAAGTCCGGAATATTCCATCACCTCACCAATTTTGTAGAGTTTTTCCCGCTTCATGGAGATTCTTCCGCAAACTCTGCCTGAAGCGTTTCATAAAGTTTTCTTCCTTCCTCATGCAAAGGATTGAGGAGCAAAAGTTTCTCGAGTTCAAGCCGTGCCTGTCCCGTTTTCCCCTCGCCCAGAAGTTCCCGAGCCCGGCCGAGATAGAAACGGGTGCGCGCCTCAATTTCAGAATCGTACACTTGCCCCAGCACTTCCGTTTCGGACTTACCTTCTTTCAACATGCGTTTTTTTAATTGATCTATCCGCCCGGAAGCTCCCCCGTGCTCCGGCTCTAGAAGGAAAACGCTTTCATAGGCCCCCGCCGCGCGGTTATAGTCCTTCGCACCGAAGTGTCTGTCCCCCTCTTCAATCAAGTCTTGAATCATTTCTTTCTTCTCCGCAGCGGTCAGCTCTTCAGCGACCTTGTAGCGGTCTTCCAAACCCGTAATGGCCTGCGAAAATCCGGCTAAAAAAAGCGCGGCCGTGCACAAACTGAAAATAGACCGGTTTAGCGGTACCTTTTCGAAATGGTTCTTCATCAGCCATATGTATTTTATAAAATGTAAATTATATTTCGTAAGTGACAATCTATAAAAGTGAACGGCCGTTGTCAAGAATTTTTTAGGCGAAAATTTGCGTCCCGGTGGAAAAGCAGCGAAGCCCGCTACATATAGTCAAAGACCGGTTTTATGCCCTAAATATGGTGGGTACAAGTATGTAAATTTTTTGCCGATTTAGGCAAAAGTCTCAAGTTTCGCAGTCGAGTGACGATGGAATTTGTAAACGCGGCGGGGAGGGATGACGTACAAACATCTGTTCGAACTCAAATTCAAAAAACGAATTCCGACCCATGAACTCGGAAAACGCTACCCCAAGGAAATCAGAAAAATTTCCCGAATTGCTCTTTTGGAATTATCCTCCAAGGAACTTTTGGAATTGGTAAAACGCGAAAAAGAATTGCAGCAACTGTTAAGTTTGAAAGCGAATCTTCTGCCGGAGACGGTTTCCCGCACGGATTAGCTTTTCTTTTCTTCCTGATAAACGCCCATGGCGCGGAATTTATCGTACCGCTTTTTCACCAACTCTTTTCCGGAAATCTTCGTCAATTTTCTCAATGCCCGTTCAATGATTTCCCCTAAATGTTTCGCGGTCCCCTCAAAATCCCGGTGTGCGCCTCCGAGGGGTTCTTTGGCAATCTCATCGATTACTCCGAATTCCAAAAGATCCTGCGCCGTCAGCTTAAGTGCCTCCGCCGCTTCCGGAGAACGTGTCTGATCTTTCCACAAAATGGCGGCGCATCCTTCAGGTGAAATCACCGAATAATACGCATTTTCCAGTACGATGATATAATTGCCGACACCGATGCCGAGCGCTCCCCCGCTCCCCCCTTCACCGATCACAATCACGATAATGGGTACCTCCAGCTCGGACATTTCTCTTAAATTATAAGCAATGGCCTCGGCTTGGCCGCGTTCCTCCGCGCCGATGCCCGGATAAGCGCCGGGGGTATCGATAAAACAAAGAATGGGAAGCGAAAACTTTTCTGCCAGCCGCATGACGCGTATCGCTTTGCGATACCCCTCCGGATGAGCGCTTCCGAAACTGCGCATTAAATTTTCCTTGGTATCCCTTCCTTTTTGATGGCCCACGATGCATACAGGCCACTCGCAAAATTGAGCGAAACCGGCCACAATGGCCCGGTCGTCGGCAAAATGCCTGTCGCCGTGTAATTCGGTAAACCCTTGAGTTAAGTAACGGATGTAGTCAAGTGTATAGGGCCGCAAGGGATGGCGTGCGACCTGAACCCTCTGCCAAGCGGTCAGATGATGAAATATCCGGCGGACTTCCTTCTCCAATTTTTTTTCGGCGCTTTTGATTTCGCCGCTCAGATCAATCCCCGATTCCGACCGTGTCTTCATTTCCATAATTGTTTTTTCAAGTTCCGCAATAGGCCGCTCAAACGGCAGGCATGCCGCCGAAAAATCTTTGCCGGAAATTTTGATTTTTTCTTTCTTCATCAGGACTCCATCAATCAACGACTGTCACATTAGTTTTGACCGGAACGATCGAATAAAGCTCTTCAACGTCTTCATTCAGCATGCGGATGCAACCCTCTGAATCTTGAGTGCCGATGGTCTCGGGAAAAATGGTACCGTGAATCCCGTAGCTTTGAAGCGAAAATCCGAGCCAGCGCGTTCCAAGCATATTTTTGGGACTATCAGGAGGAATAACGGCGCCGGTGGTATACCAAGTGGGGTTTTCAAGCTTATTTTCAATCGTGAAGCTGCCGATCGGTGTGGAATTATTGCGCCCTGTCGCTACCGGATAGGTTTTCAGCAATTCGCCATTAGCATAAAGCCAGAGTTTATTTTCGGATTTGTCTATTTGAATCGAGAAAACGGCCTTAGCGATCTTTAACTTTTGGCCGGGAATAATGATGTCTTTGGCGAGGCCGTTCATCTTCTTGATGAGTTCGATGGTCGTGCCATATTTCTTTGCGATTTTCAAAAGCGTGTCATTGGGCTGAACGCTATAGAAAAAACTATCTTTTTGAAGAAATAAATCAATTTCCTGAAAAGAGGTTTTTAATTCACCGGATGGAAGGGGATATGATTCGGGCGTATGCTCCGCGGTTTGAGCAAAAAGCGAAACGCCCGGCAACGCGCCGGACACAAATAGAAAAGCCCAAAATCCTAACTGGCATAGCCGCTTCATCGCAACATTAAGTGCAAAGTAAAATGGAAATGGCGATTCCAAGAATAGCGCCGGCCAATACTTCCACGGGCGTATGCCCCAAAAATTCCCTTACCCGCTGTTCCAGAAATCTTCCTTTAGAAGACATCTCATCGATAATTTTATTCATGAGGATGGCTTGGCGGCCCACCGAACGCCGGACGCTGGCGGCATCAAACATGGTCACCACAGCAAAGGCAAGCGCGAGCAGAAAAAGAATCGAATCAAAACCCGAATATAAGCCCACGACGGTGGCCAGCGAAGCGGTGCCCGAAGAATGGGCGCTCGGCATTCCACCCGTGTCAATAATCCAGCGGAAATTAAACCGTTTCGCGCGCAACGTATTGCGAATCACCTTGAACAGCTGAGCCGCTATCCAGGCAGTCACAACCGCCAGGTATCCTTTCCACATCGGAAATGGTTCCGAAATGTCTTCCACCTTATCTCACCTCGCGCGGATCAAATCAAAAGAACCGTTGACATTATCTTAATTTAATCTAAAATAATAAAGTTATTGATGTAATTTAAATATTTGCTCTCCTGAAAAAGTGTTTTATTATAATCTAAAGGCATCAAAAGGCAAGCCCGATTCCCTCCCGCCCCGCTTCGCCTTTCTTCAGCCGAATTTGCGGAACACACATGTTATCAAAGGTTTACAGCGCTACTTGTATCGGCATAAACGCCCATTTGGTTGAAATTGAGGTGGATGTCGCAAATGGACTCCCGCAAATGATCATTGTTGGGCTTCCGGATCAAGCCGTCCGGGAAAGCAAGGAGCGGGTCTATTCGGCGCTTCGCAACAGCGGCTATCCCGTTTCCCCCCGGAAAATCACGGTCAATCTGGCTCCCGCCGACATTAAAAAGGAAGGGCCCGCTTATGATTTGGCGATTGCACTCGGCGTTCTCGCCTCATCCGGCCTTCTAAAGCAAGACCGTTTGCGCGAGCTTTTATTCGTCGGGGAACTTGCCCTGGACGGCTCGCTTCGAAAAATCCGCGGCGCATTTTCCATTGCCGAGCTGGCCAAAGCGAAAAATTACGCGCTGGTTCTCCCCGCCCAAAATGCACCCGAAGCGCAATGGGAGGAGGGACTTTCCATTTTCCCATCATCTTCGCTTGCAAGAATCATCCGATGGCTCAACGAAGAGGAACCGCTTGAGGAAATACGAGGCAAATGCGATCTGCCGAAATCGGCGGACCTTTCGGATCCGGAACACGATTTCGCAGATGTGAAGGGGCAAGGCCATGCCAAACGCGCGGCTGAAATTGCGGCCAGCGGACAGCATAATCTCCTGTTGATCGGCCCGCCGGGCGCCGGTAAAACCATGATTGCGAGACGTTTCCCTTCCATCCTTCCGGAACCGAGCCGCGAAGAATTTTTGGAAATCATGAAAATACACAGCGCGGCCGGACTTATTTCCAACGGAAATATGCCGGCCGTAAGACGCCCGTTTCGATCCCCCCACCACACGATTTCTTCCGCCGGCCTCGTCGGCGGCGGCGCTCTCCCGAAACCGGGCGAAGTCACGCTGGCGCACCGGGGCGTTCTTTTTCTGGACGAATTCCCCGAATTCCGCCGGGACGCGATCGAAGGGCTTCGCGCCCCGATGGAAGAGGGGAAAATTTTGATCTCGCGCGCAAAAACCAGTCTCATTTTTCCGGCCCAATTTTTGCTCGTCTCGGCCATGAACCCGTGCCCGTGCGGATTTTTCGGGAGCCCGAAACGCGCCTGCCGGTGCCTGATCAGCCAGATTCAAAAATACCATCAAAAAATATCGGGGCCGATTTTGGACCGAATCGATCTGCATCTTGAACTTGCGGGCATCGAATACCATGACCTGACCGCTAGTGGAAGCGGCGAATCCTCGGAGGCCATCAGAGAGCGCGTCACTGCGGCGCGTCAGATTCAGGCCCGGCGCTTTCAAGGTACCCCGTGGAAAACCAACGCACTCATGAGCCCAAAAGACATTAAACAACACTGTCACATCACGCCGGGCGGGAAAAAACTGCTGGAGCAAGCGATGAAAAACCTGCAATTTTCAGCGCGGGGTTATTTCAAAATCCTAAAAATCGCGAGAACCATCGCGGACCTTGAGGCAAATGAGACGATTGAGGAAACGCACATCGCGGAAGCAGTTCAATACCGAACGCTCGACCGAAACTGGTTTGGGTAAACACTCGAATTGGAAGTCACAAGTTGTGACCAATTAAAAAGGGAGCACCGTATGACGCTTAAAAAAGCTCGTTTACCAAAAATGGTTCCGACGGGAATCATTCAAAATAAAATTTTTACAATCCGCGGGAAGAAGGTTATGTTTGATAAAGATCTGGCGGAACTTTATGGTGTTACAACCGGGGCCCTCATCCAAGCGGTTAAAAGAAACGTTCGTAGATTCCCAGATGACTTTATGTTTCATCTTACAAGACAAGAGTTTACAGCTTTGATATCACATTTTGTGATATCAAAAGGGAGAGGCGGTACGCGCAAACTTCCTTACGCTTTTACAGACTACGGAATCTTAATGCTTTCGAGTGTTCTCAACAGTGAAAGAGCCATTCAGGTAAATATCCAAATTATGAGAACGTTCGCGAAACTGCGTGAAATGTTAGCCAGCCATAAGGAGTTAAAACGCAAAATTGAAGAAATGGAAAAGAGATATGACGACCAGTTCAAAGTGGTTTTTAGGGCCATCCGGGAATTACTGGAGCCGCCTCAAAAATCCAGGAAACCCATCGGTTTTCAGCCGCGCTAATTGTTGAAAATTGAAAATCCGCGCCTAAGCAGTAGGAGGAATTGCTTCGGGTGTTTTTACCTTCGACTGGCCCAGCTTGGCGAGAATGATATCTAAGTTCTCGCGTGCTGTCTTGTCGTCCGGATTCAGTTTCAAGGCCTCGGAAAAATGCGCTGCGGCTTCTTCGAGATTGCCCTGCTGAATCAAAACAAGCCCCAGGCCGGTATGAAGCTCCGGTAAATGCGGATCAAGCTTTAAGGCATCCTGATAATAAGCAATAGCTTCTGCGTATTTGCCTTGTTGAAAGGCTTTTCTCCCTAAATCCCCGTAAGCTCTTCCAAGGCCGGTTCCGGATCCGGTCCGTTCCGGATCTATCTGATCTGCTTCAGGCCGGTCTGCAAAATTTCCTTCCTGATGCTTGAAGCCGGATTTGAGATCTAAATCAGAAGAATACAAAGTGCCCATTTTCCGAAACAACTCTAAGCTTTTTTGATAGAGATCAGGAGAACTGCTGCCGGAAGATGTCGGCGTTCCGGATGTTAAAGTTGTCGATGAAGTTGGTGTAATGGAAGCAGTGCTCGGACTGGTTGTTGCTATTGGTTGAGAAACATAAATCGGTTGATAATTGCTTGTCGGTTGTGTGGTAGAAGTTGCAGGAGCCGGTTCGGTAGCCAGTGGCTGATAAATAACTGGGGTTGACGATGTTGATGCCAAAGTCGTCGGTTCCGTTGTTGAAGTGGCCGGCTGAATAAACGGCTCTGAGACAACCGGCGCATCTGTGGCCGTAGAAGTCGTGGGTGTAACGGTGGTGGTTAAAAGAACCGGTTTAGTAGGTTCAGAAATTAAAGACGTGGTTGTAGAAGTCGCAGGCGCAACCGTGGTGGTTGTAGATGGAGCCGCGGTCGTCGGGGAAGTTGCAGGCGCAACTGTAGTGGTTGAAGACGCTGGCTCGGTCACTGGTTCAGATACAGGCGGTTGGGACACCAGTGAAACCGGAGCTGGAGCAGGTGCTGGTGTTTGCGGTTGTGGAGCCGGTGCGCTGACTTTTCCGATTTTTACAACATCTTTTCCCATAAAACGCGCCCCCGAAAGCATCTGTCCTTTTAAAATACCCTGCGTGTCCCCATCTTGAAATATGGATTTCGATTCCTTCCAAGGAGTCCAGGAAGGTTTGAAAGAACACAAAAGGTCTAAAGACCCGTCCTGATTTATGTCTTTGGCGCTGCAATTCGACCAGCTTGCCTCATGGCCCGTACGGCCGAAGGTGAGCGAATGCATATCCACTTGAGTGGCAGCATTAAATTCTTGGGTCGAAAGAATGGCCGCTGTGATTTCTTTTGTTTTTGGCGGAGCGGCTTTCTTTTTCTTGCTATCCGTTTTTTGTTCCTCTGTAGCATCCGGGACAATCACATTCTGGGAAGAGTCGGGTTCAATATCAATGGCAGCCTTAGCAACAGGAAGGACCATGTACCGCAACAATGACAGATCCATATTGCTTGAAGGATCTTTTTGGTCTTGAACAAGCGGTTTCCGCATACCCACGACATAAACATCCGTTCCGGCCACCGTTACTTCCAAGGCATTTTCAAGCTGATTGGGCGTGCCATAGGTGTGCACGGCGAGGACCGCCCCATAATCTTTATCTACTTCGATAAGAAAAGAGTCTACATCGCCTTTCTTATCTTTGTATTCCATATATCCGGCAACATAGAGTCTCTCTTTTCCGGCCGCGATTCCCGAAATCCAGCTGTATTTCGCCGCATCTCCTGCGCTTGATTTAGCTATCCATCTGTTCTCCCAAACTAATTTTCCGTTCTCATCATATTTCACAAGCAAAACATCGCCGTCACTATCTTTTGTGGCTTTTTTCGCTGAAGTCATATAAAGATAATTATCAGAAACCGCCACATCCACTTTGATGCCGTAGGTGGTGCTATCCGCATTGCTCAAGGCATAAAGTTCAGGGGCAGCGCTTTGCATCCATACTTGATTTCCGGATGAATCGTATTTCCAAAGCGAGGCCTTCAAAGGAAGGGAGGTGAATTTTTTCCCGTCAGAACTCGTAAAGCCGGCTACATAAATATACCCGTTAAGAACCGCGAGTGCAGTACCCCCACTTTTCTTCATCACGTCCGTATCACCCAAAGCTTTTGCCCACAGAAGATTGCCCTTTACATCGTATTTCGCCAGCATGGCCGTAGTATTATTAAGACGGCTCGAGGCATGTCCTGTGACATAAATAACGGCGGCATCTTTCTCGTCGACAGCGATAACTGCCCGAAGCGCCTCTTCTTTTTGATCCGGAAAAAATCCGGAACGTACAACCCAAAGAGGCATGCTTGTCTTGGTTGCATCGAGTGGGAACTTGGCCAAAACGCCGGATAATTCTTGAGCAGTTTTTTTCCCGCTCAATTTCACCAAACTGGAACCTGCAAAATACATTCCCTCATAACTTGCCGCCATATCAGCAAATACGGTAGAAACGGAAACGGCGGATTTTTGGCTGTCCGGCCAGCTGAAATTTGAAACCGGCAAATCCACGGCCGGCACTGCATAGCTCACCCCAAGCCCTTTGGAGCTGGAGACTGTATCCGCCCCTGCCACGTACAAACGGCCATCCTTAAATTGAACCGCATTTCCCGTCTGATCGCCGGGGCCTCCGTAGAAGATTGCTTTTTCAAATTTAAGCTCTGTATCTGCTTGTGCGTGACCGCTGAAAATAAAGACGACAACGGCAAATATAAATATGCTTGTGGGCACTTTTTGTGTGTTAAGATTTTTTGTATTCATTTGTTTTCTCCGCATCTCGGTTGTGTGGTTATTTTGTTTCATGCAAGCTTCTCTCTTTATTATTTCTAAAAGACTACCTTTTAATTAGACAAATAACAAATATGCGAACATGTTTTTAGGAGACAACTGATAATAGTGGACACTTAATAATTTCCTTTAATTTGTTTTATCCAACGGGAATGAAATAACGCCTTCCGTTTAAGCGATAGAACCCAAAAGAGCTGGCACGGAAAATGGCGTCCGAAGCGGTTCCATGATGCCGGTAGTCCTGCCGCCTAAAATGGTAAGCGCATCGCCGGGTTTTGTTTCGCTCCAGCGAATCGTGCCGGCCGGAAGCTCCAAAACCAGACAGGCGCGGAAGCGGAATGTTCCGAGCGAATTGGGCCCAAGCCCCTCGTCCATTCCGAGCACTTCCCCGTCCCCATTGAGATAAAGCACGTCGATGGGATAATCAATCCCGAACGTGTGAATCCCGTGACAAGACGGAATGAGAAATCCTTCCCCGTCCTTTAAGGGGGAGGAGCCGCTCAAACTCCAAATCCGCTCAAAAAAACTGTGGGCCAGCCGAAGATCGCGGGCCAAAACCAAATAACGCGTGAGATTAAAAGCGATCA
>CAYJWM010000065.1:0-9939 GCA_964373885.1 uncultured bacterium
AGATTGGGTTCTGTGGCAAGATTGGGATTGGCTTGAATGAAAAAAGGAATGGCGTTTAAAGCGGCTTGGCGGACATACCAACCTTTATCCTCCAGCATCTTGAGCACACGTTTAAGATTGGGTTCTGTGGCAAGATTGGGATTGGCTTGAATGAAAAAAGGAATGGCGTTTAAAGCGGCTTGGCGGACATATGTATCTCTATCCTCCAGCATCGCAAGCACAAGTTTAAGATTGGGTGCTGTGGCTTCGTTTGCGTCATCTTTGATTCGACCAACAAGTTGTTCGATTCGCTCAATCTTAGATCGCACCTCAGACCTTGCATGCGCCGGCTCTTCTTCTGGAGCTGGAGCAGGAACAATTGGTGTGGGTTCCGGCTCATGTTCGGGAGATGGAGCGGGCCGTGCTGGTTTTTCTTCCGGCACTTCTTCAGGGACTTCTATGGGTTCGCGTCTTGGGACGGTTTCCCTCCAGCTGGCGCGGCCAACGTAAGAAGCGGCGGTTTCTAGTATTGATTTTAAATCATATTTCGTAGCTAACTGGTTTGTTCCTCTACCGATTTTAGGTAAGGTTGCCTTCGGATTTGGGCTTGTGTCACTATATGGGTTAGCAATTGTATTGTGTCCGGCAAATCCACCTGAGAGAGGACCCAAAAATGGTTGAGTCGCTTTGGATCGTAATTGGCCTCTTCGCAGTCGCATTTGGGGTTTACTACCTGATTGACCGCTGGATTCAACACCGTTCCCACCGCCGGTAATTTTCTCCGTTTTAAAAAATTTAAGCAGTTCAGAGCGAAATGCAAGCCCAGGAGTAAGAACGACCGCGGCCGGCTGAACCAGTGCAAACGGTTTGGCCTGCCCCACGCGGTCGAGAAGCGATTGAATGTTTTGAAGGTTTAATTCTTTTTTCTCGACAAGCGCCTGAAGCCCTGCGGTAAATTCGTGAAGTTGAGATTGAAAACGTGACCAAAGTTTTTGGTCCGCTTCTTCTCGGAATTTTGTGAGTTCTTGCTCGATTTCCTTTAACATTTCCTCACGCGATTTCGGGCGGAAATCCGGCGCAAGCTGTTTCTGATAAACCCCGGCAAGAAAATCAAGATAACGGGTGTAATTTGCGGCCTCCGTAATTCTCCCCTCACGTGAAAGCGTGCGAATCAGTTCATCGCGCCAAAGTTTTAAGCCGCTTCGAAGTGCGGATTCGTTCAGTTCGCCCGTAAGTTTCAAGGAAGCGTGTTTGACAAATGCGTCGTAAAAACTCGTCTCAAGATAATCTTTATAGGAAAGTTTGCCCTGCATCACGCTTTGATAGGCCTCATGACCTTCAAGCGAATTAATCCTGGGCGCGACCACGGCATAAGAAAAACCGGCGTCCTTTAAATATTGTTTGAGCCCTTCCGAATGAAAGCCGCCGGCGAGCACAATGGCGGAATTGCGCTTTTTGCTTTCCAGAAGCCGTGTGAGATTTTTATGAAACGCCGAATCACGAAGGAGCGCGAGCCGGTAAAATTCGAGCGCGGGTTGTAAATTAGGATCTGTACATGTGTCATCCTGAGTCTGCCGTATTCCAGCAGACGAAGGATCTAGGGTCATAGATTCTTCACTCGGGCTTTTTGCCGCCCTCGAAGAGGGGCGTTCAGAATGACACGCGGCCCCCCACTCTTCCCACTGATCGCGGGTAAGTTCAAGCGAAGACAAATCCTGAGTCAGCCAAAGGCGTCTGTATTGCTCGATTAACTCTTTTTGAGCGGGCAATGGTGCGAGCTCTGTCTCAAGTTCGCGAATCAGGCGCTCAAGCTCGTCAAAAAGTTTCGTGCCCTTGATGGTGGATAAAGTCTGTCTCGATTTAAGAAGCGTTTCCAGAAGCGGCGTCAATTTTGGATTGAGTCCGATCGAGCGGCTTGCTTCAACCAAATATTCGAGAAAAGCGCCCGCTTCCAAACGGCCGGTCCGAAAGGCCTGGCGCTTTTCGTTAAAGGCCATGACTACTGATTTATCCACCCCCTCACCCTGCCCTCTCCCCCTTCCAGGGGGAGAGGGTATAAGTGAGGGGGTGCCATTAAAAGTTTTGAGCTCTGAAAGATGTTCTGAAAAATTTTCGGCTATGCGCCGGAGTACGGCATCAAGATGTTCTTGATCGAGCGTTTTGTCCTGCTCAATCGATACGATAAGCGATTTTAGATTGGGATAGGCGGCCAGATTGTCATCCTGAGGCGACACCACAAGGGTGCTGCTTCGCTGAGCCGAAGGATCTCTGAGATTCTTCGCGGAGTTTACCCTGAGATGCTTCGCTATCGCCTGCCTGCCGGCAGGCAGGCTCAGCATGACACGCGAAGGGTTCAGAATGACACTTTCAGAAATAAATTTCAAAAATTCCAAAAGATGCGCGTGCCCGCCGCGGAACGCTTCAATCTGTTCATGCAATTGATTGAGTTCGGGCGAATAAATTTCTTTGCGCCGGGAGTCAAGCCCGCCTTTCATTTCGGCGGCCTTGTTCAAAACTTCCTCTTTGGCCGCGGTTGCCTTCAAATAGGCGAGATAATTTTCCTGGTACAAATCCCAATCCTCGATTCCGAAATATTCGGCGTTTTTAGGATTGAACACCGCGGCCATCTCGGCGCCGGTCAGCTCGGCGCGCTCCAGATATTCGCCGAACACTTTTTTCCGAAGCGCCTCATCCGGAAACGCGCGGAAAAGCGTCGGGTCAAGCTCTCCTTCGCCGCCCTCAAAAGCAACGAGGTCGATCCCGTAAGTCTCCTGAAAATAGCGGATCAATCCTTGAATATGGTTTTGGGCGTCCAAAATCGCGTGGGCGTCCTGTAACACGATGACAAATTTTTTTGAGCTCGGATTTTGATGCCGTTCCTGAACGCTTCCCAATTCCTCCGGAACCGAAATGTCCACGGAAAACGCAATGGGCTCTTGAACTTCCACCGCCGAATCGGAAAATGACACAGATTGAGCGTAAGAAATATTTGTGAACGAAAAAGCAGTAAGAGTAATGATTGCGGTGATGCGTTTAGCCCACATATTGGTGTATCTCCTCCGCATCTTGAGGCGGCAAAGTCTTAAATTTAATCCCGCAGGTATTTTTACCGCCGGCGAGGCGCACGATGCGTCCGTTGACTTCAAGCGGGCGCGGAGCGGGCCCCGGAAGATTGAAAATAAGTTTTACCGGATCGCCCACGGAAAAATCCGCCGATGCACCGCCGGTCGCGATCCCATCTATGGATTTCTTTCTATAGGATCGGGATAGTCCCTGTGGGACAAAAAGCGCGCCGCCTGCGCTTAAATTGCGAATGGCGCCTCCTCGCTCGGTGTCGCCGTTGTAATAAAGAATGGGGACAAGCTGTGCGCGAAGCATGCAATTTATGCGGGGGTATGCTCTTCGTTCGGCAGGTTGGGGGTTGCTTGGAAAACGCGAATGGCGCAGTAAATATTCTTGAATCTCTCTTTCTAAATAACGCCAGTGTTTCCCGAACTTAACTCCGTGGATAATTCCTTTTTTGGTGAGAGAATAAACGGTGGACAGAGGGAGTTTGAGATAAAAACTTAACTCCAGAGCGGTCATTACTCTTTCGGGTGATGGGTCCTTCACTTCTCCTTTGTTCTCCTTGTTCCTCTCCGTTGTCGCAAATCGAGATAAAATTTGTGCCTTGCCGTATTCGCACAGGGATTGCAATTCAGGTATTGGTAAGCATTTAACACTTTTGAAATAATTAAACAAAGTATACATGAAAACACCCAACTTTGCAATCTAGTTAGGATTTAATCAAAAAAGCCAGGGACGGTTCTACATAACACAATATCAATAAACAAGATACGCCAGATCCGTCCCCTAGCATCTTTGAGGGGACGGTCCTTGCGTAAGATATTGCCTTGCGGTGAGATAGGAAGACCTGTCCCTAAGTTGAACTAGCTGAGAACAACTTTGATTTGGTGGGAGCCCTTACCCTTTAGCGGCTTAATGACATTGCCCTTGATTGTCCTGCCGTTTACCGTGATCGATTTCACCCCGTGCGAGACATGTTTCGGGTTTTCGACGGTAATTTCATATGTCGCACCGCGGAAAAAACGCTTCACTTTAAACCCATTCCACTTGCTTGGAATGCTGGGGTTGATATGCAGGCCCTCCGCGCTTGGATGAATCCCAAGCATGTAATCAAGCGCGACCCGGAAATACCAGCCGGCAGCTCCCGTATACCACGTCCAGCCGCCGCGCCCAAAATGCGGAGACTCGGGCCCGTCCACATTGCCCGGGAGCACATACGGTTCCGTGTAATAAAGTTCCGGATTGAGCCCGCGCAAAATCGGCATAAAACTTTGATACACTTTGTGCGCTTTATCGCCGTCGCCCATCATCGCCACCGCTTGGACCGCCCAAGTGCCGGCATGCGTGTACAGCCCGCCATTCTCACGCACCGCGGGAGCGTACCGGGAAAGATATCCAATGGTCGGATCAGTCACGGTGTAAGCGGGCGTCAAAAGAAGCGGCCCATATTCTTTGAACAGAAGTTTTTCCGCCGTGGCCATGCACCGCTTGGCGCGTTCCGGCGGCGCAACATCGTTGATCACCGCCCAGGTTTGCGTATTGAGGAAAATTTTACCCTCTCTCTGGGTGGCGCTTCCGAGCGGGCGGCCGTCATCGCGTGTGGCGCCGATGTAACGGTCGTTTTCCCAGCCGTGCTTGTTGATCGCTTGCTTAAGCGCGGCGGCGCGCTTTAAATATTTGGCGGCGCGGGCGCGCTCTTTTTTTAGCTCACAAATAGGGGCAAACTTCTGCAAGATGCCGTAAAGAAACTGCCCGAGCCAAATCGACTCCCCCTTCCATTTAAGCCCCACGTGGCTAAGGCCGTCGTTCCAATCGCCTTCGCCGATCAAGGGAAGTCCGCGCTTGGACCAGCGCGAAAATACTTTTTCAATCGCCCGGTTACAATGGTCGTAAAGCGTTCCGCTCGTCACTTTTTTGGTTTTCGGATCTGGGAGAAAATTCCTGCGCTCATTCAAAATCGCGTAATCGCCGGTTTCTTCGATGTAATGAATCGTCAGAAACGCAAGCCACAGCAAATCGTCCGTCATGTTGGTAATCGCACCCATTTTCGTCCCGTCATGCCACCAGTGAAAAACGGTGCCGTCCGGGAATTGCTGTTCGGCGTGAAGCAAAATTTGTTTTTTCGTCCATTCGGGCTTGAGCGGAAGAAAAATCTGGCTGTCCTGCAATTGATCGCGGAAACCGAATCCGCCGCTTGATTGATAATAGCCCGAGCGGCCCCAAAGCCGGCCCGAAATCGCCTGATACTTCAGCCAAATATTGGTCATGAAATTAAGCGTCTCATCCGGCGTTTCCACCCAGGTCTTTGAAATTAAATCCTTCCAAAAATTTTTCACATGCTCAAGCGAACGCTCGACATCCGTTTCGGTTGCAAGCTTCGCGATTATTTTTTTGCTCTCCGCGCGCCCGCCGGTGCCGAGAAGAAAAACAACCGTCCGTGAAGCGCCCGGCTCAAGCGTCAAATCGGCCTTGAGGGATGCGATCGAATCATAATGTTTCCCGGTCGTGTTGGTCAGGGACCCCCGTGCTACGGATTGGGGTGCTGTGATTTCGCCGTAACGGCCGAAGAAATTCTCTTTGTCTCCCTCATGCGCGCTCGGCTCGAGGTTTGAAATGGCATGAAAGGCCTGAAGCGGCTTTTCGGAAAGCCCGCTGGAAATAAAGCCCGGTACAAGCGCGGCACGTTTCAGCCCGTAAATCGCATGGAGGGTTTCATCATAACTCGTTTCAATAAATGTCTTTTGGAATTCCCGATGCGTGTCCCCCGCATTGCCGAGGCACCACTCGAAATAACTGAAAAGACTGATGCTGCGCTCGCTATTGGATTCGTTCGTCACCGCGACGCGCCAGATTTCCACCGGGTTTTCCATGTCTACAAAAATGGTTTTCTGCACCCGTATGCCTTCATAACGGCTGGTGAGAACCGAGTAACCGACACCATGGCGCGCTTCATAAAAATCAAAGTCGGTATTGCATGGTTTGTAAGCCGCGGACCAGACTTTTCCGGATTGATTGTCGCGCACATAAATATATTTTCCGAAATTGTCGCGGATCAAATCCTGGTCCCACATCGTAATGCGGGAGAGATTCGAATTGTCCCGCCATGAAAACCCGGAGCCGACCTGTGATTCGATGAGGCCGTAATCGCCGTTACAAATGACATTCACCCAGGGGCGCGGCGTAAGCGGGTTGGTGATCACGTATTCGCTGCCGTCCTGCGTGAAATACCCGTACGCGCTCTCAAACTTCCGCACTTCGGAACGTCCGGTTCCGAAGTGTTTGCTTGGTTTGCCGGCATTGGCCGGCAGCCGTATTTCTTTGGGCGCGCGCCCCGAGTGCCTCGTCCTTTTTGACTCCGTTTTTGATTCCAAAGCTGTTTCCTGCATTTCTTTCGTTTCCTTTCTAATCATCTTTATCTTTAGGCCTTTTTTCACCCCCTCACCCCTGCCTGCCGGCAGGCAGGCTTCCCCTCTCCCCCTAAAAGGGGGAGAGGATATAGGTGAGGGGGTTATTCTTTTTCCTGAAGAAGCTTGTTGATTTCGGGCGCAATTTCCCGGACCACTCCTTCGGCCTGCATTTTTCCGTTTTTTAACAAATCGAATTTGGGCTCGATGTATTTCGCTTCGATTTCGCGCCACTTAGGATGGAACGGGTCGAACATGATGTACTCGACCGCCTCATTCAACATTTTTTTGTTAGCGGGCGGAAGGGGGCTTAAGGCCCAATGTTCGCCCTCGGCCACGGGGCGAAGCGACGGCTGCGCGAGACCTTTTTCAGCAAGCTGGGCTTGAATGGGTGCGCTCGTAAGGGCCTTGACCACTTCCCACGCTTCTTTGGGATGCTGAGTCGATTTTAAAATACCGTAGCCCGTGCCTCCGCTTCCGAACCGGCGCACGCCGTCTTTATTTTTCGGAAACATCGCCACATCCCACTTGAAATCATATTTCTGGCGGAGCCCGGGCGTCTCCCAAATGCCCGAGAGAAACATCGCAAGCCGCCCGCTCGCAAACATTAAATCCACGCCCATTCCCAGATTGGCCAGCGCGACGGGCGTCGGCATCACCTGATATTTATTAATGAGGTCCGCGTAAAATTGAAGCCCTTCGATCGACTTCGGGTCATCCAGCATCGTCTTTGTAGGCGCCTTGACATCATCCACAACGCTGCCGCCATTGCCGTACACAAAATTTTGCCAGGCCCAGCCGTAAAAACCATATTGAACGATTCTGCCTGTTTCGTCCTTTTTCGTAAGCGCCTTGGCCTTCGCGAGCATGTCCTCCCAGGTCCAATCGTCCGTCGGATACGAAACGCCGGCCGCGTCGAACATGTCCTTATTGTAAAACACACAGGCAAATGGGGCCACATCCCGCGGGATGGCGTACAATTTGCCGCCGACCATGAAGCGGTCAATGATGGACGGGAAAAAATTCTCCACAGAAAATTCGGGATCGTTTTTCGCAAGCGGTGTGAGGTCCAAATACACGCCCTTTGAAGCGAAGGTGACAAAATAATTGACCTCTGCGGCGATAATATCGGGCGCCGCGCCGCCGGCGATCCTCGTGAGGATTTTCGAGTCATAGCCGGAATACGGCGTGTGTTCGAAACGGACGCGGATGTTCGGATGGGCTACTTGCCATCCCCCAAGCGACTTGGTGACAATCTCGATTTCCTCCGGCCCGCCCCAGAACGCGACTTTAACTTCAACCGGCTCCGTGATGAGGGAAGAATCGCCTACCTGCTGGCCGCACCCCGCAAGTAAACTGGCAAAGAGCAAGCTTGTCATTCTGAGCGACCCTAAAGGGCGGCGAAAAGCCCGAGCGAAGAATCTGACATCGGAGATCCTTCGTCGCTTACGCTCCTCAGGATGACGTTCGATGTCATGCTGAGGGCGAAGCCCGAAGCATCTCACGTCAGATTTTTCGGCCTCAGCGAAGCAGCACCCTTGCGGTGTCGGCCTCAAAATGACAGGGGATATGCTGGAGGGAAGCATCAGGCGTGTTTCTTAACCGCAGGCAGCGTTTGAGGAAGTGTGGCCCATACCCTCTTTTTTTGCGTGACCTCGGTTACTTTCGTGGGATAAAGATCAAAAATAATTTCATCCGGCTCAAACCACAACTTAATCTCCCGCTCGGCTTCTTTAAGGTTCGAGGAGGCATGAATCACATTCTCATACACGCCTTTGGTGGTAATGCGCCCGAATTGCCCGCGGATAGAAACGGCGTCGGCTTCTTCAGGATTCGTGGCACCTGCCAATTCGCGCACTTTCGAAATGGCGTTTTCGCCCACATACACCATCGCCATCACTTTTTTCCGGAGATGATACTCACCCATGATGTAACCGATCAACTCCTCATAAAAGGGTTTGTCGCGGAGCACGTAATAATGGGCTGCCGCCAGTTCGCGCGAGACGCGCAGGACCTTGGCCGCTGCGATTTCCAGCTTGGCTTCCGAGAGGCGGGTCAGAATATTGCCGGTAAGGGACTTGGAAAGTCCATCCGGCTTGATTACCACCAGCGTTTGTTCTTTTGGGGATTCCTTAGCCATACCGCGCTCTCCCTTTGCGCCGAACCGCCGCTTTAATAAGCCTTAAAAAAGTTCGAAAATTATATCACAAAGCATTGTGAAGTCAATAATTCCAAACAAAGATAAGATAACTTTGGCGGCCATCGTAGAAAGCAGTCGCAATTTCGCGCAGCCCTCGTAGAGGGATATCCCAATCCCTCACGATGCCGTCGTTGTTCATTAAGAACAACGGAGAGGCAGGGATTTGAACCCTGGAGGCCTTGCGGCCTACGCGCTTTCCAAGCGCGCGCACTAAACCGGGCTATGCGACCTCTCCTAAATGAGCGCGGAAGTTACATTTAAAGTTACGTCCCGATTCGTTTGCGGCCTAACAAACGAATCGGGAATACACTAAGTTATGATTTCACCTCTTGTCCTTGCGAAGCGACTTAAAGAATTCAAGCAGCAGGTATTTGGACTCTTCCTCAAGCACGCCGCTCACCACATCAAGGCGGTGATTCATGCGGTCATCCTGCACCACATTATAAAGACTTCCGCAAGCGCCGGCTTTCGGGTCCTTCGCCGCAAACACAACTCGCTCGCAATGCGCCATCACAAGCGCTCCGGCGCACATGGGACACGGCTCCACCGTCACATACAAGGTTGCTTTTTCAAGCGAACCGCGATGGTTTTCTCCGCCCTTGGCATGAAGTTCGCTTGCCGCTTGAGTGACCGCGATCATTTCGGCATGGGCGGTCGGATCATGCAAAAGTTCCATTTGATTATGCGCCCGCGCAATCACTTTTCCGCCGAAGACAACGACCGCGCCCACAGGCACATCGCCTGAGTCAAATGCCTTTTTCGCTTCTTTGAGCGCTTCGCGCATAAATGCTTCGTGGTCGGGCATGAAGCCCAGAATAAATTTAAACTATGAAATTGTCAATCAAACGCTGAGCTCGCGTTCTTCGGCGACGGAAATTAAATTAAAATCCTGCACCAGCGGTTCAATGGTAGCGCAGCCACTAAACACGGCGAGAAAAAGCGGCAATGCGGTCCGATAACAAAGCGTCATTTAAATCGCTATTTCTTAAGAGCGCTGAACTTTCTTGGCGGGTGAAGTAAATGCGCTGGCTCGGATCTCTCCTTCTCGAAGCGTTTCGGCGCGCAACCAGGTTTTTGAAGATTTTTTAACATGGTGTCTTGCTTTTTTAGGACCTGTGTTGCGGGAACGATTTGCCCGCTCTACCATGGCTTCAACCTGCACCTTCCGTTGGGTTTGTTTGCGGCGTTTCATGGTCATATTCTACTCTAAGATGCGGTTTGTGTTGTCAGATTGATTAATAACGCCAATACTGAAACTTTCTCAGGGTAAAAGGTTGTTCATTTCGAGTT
>CAYJWM010000066.1:0-9860 GCA_964373885.1 uncultured bacterium
GCCGGAGCTGACCACAGGCAGCGTTAATGTCGCGCCCGGCGGTTTGGCGTATGGTGACGCGAATTCCCTTTTCTTCAAGCAAGCTCCGAAAGCGGTCGACCTGCCCCTTTGCAGGCGTTCGGTAATTCATTTCACGGATAGGATTGTAAGGAATGATGTTGACCTTGGCTCCGAGACGCTCCGCAATCCGTGCCACGCCGCGCGCTTCTTCGTCGGAATCATTCACGTTGTCAATGAGCGTGTATTCGAATGTGATCTCACGCTTCAGGGTTTTATGGATTTTATCCAGCATCTGAACCAATTCGGCCAATTTGTATTTTTTGTTGATCGGAACCAATTCGCTGCGCGTCTCCTGCTTGCTTGAATGAAGCGAGATCGAAAGACGCACCCGGCCGCGTGCATCCTGAACAAAGCGCTCGATCATGGGGGTAAGCCCGCTTGTGGAAATCGTGATGCGCCTCCCGCCAAGTCCAAACCCCCAATCCGCCATCAGAATGTCAATGGCCTTCATCGTCGCTTCGTAATTATCGAGGGGCTCACCCATTCCCATAAACACAATATTGCTGACGGGTGTTCCGCGATGGCGGCTGATCAGAGAAACTTGCTCCACGATTTCCCCTGCCGTCAAATTGCGCCCAAATTTTCCTTTCCCGGAAGCGCAAAAACTGCATTTCATCCGGCAGCCGAGCTGTGTCGAAACGCAAACGGTTTGACGGCCGCCTTGAGCAATTAAAACACTCTCGAGCAAATGCCCGTCTTCGGTTTTCATTAAATATTTGAAGGATTCATGATTTTTAGATTCAGGCACTTCCACGGTCGTCAACACACTGGCTTTCGCTTGTTCGGAAAGAAATTTCTTCACATCGGCAGGGAGATTTTTCATTTCAGTAATATCCACCGCGCTTTTCTTGTAGAGCCAGTCTAAGATTTGAACGGCGCGGAAGCGTGGAATATGGTTTGAGGCAAGGAAATCAATCAGTTCCTTTTGAATTAAATTGCGGAGATGAATCAAATCAAAACCATTTTTTCCATTTCAGGAAAATAACGACGATCGCACAGCTGAGTGACATCAGACCGAGTGAGAAAAAATAACCCCATTCCCATTCGAGTTCCGGCATGATTTTGAAATTCATGCCGTAAATACTGGCGATGACGACGGGAGGGAGCCCGATCGTAGCAAGCACCGTCAGGGTCTTGATCACTTCATTTAACTTATGCGAGGCGTGCGAAAAATGAATCTGAAGAATCCCATTTAACACGCCGTGAATTTCTTCGGCCATTTGATAAAAGCGAAATAAATGGTCTTCGATATCGCGAAAGTAAATCATGTTTTTCGGACGCACGAACGAGCGTGCGCTTCTCGAAAGCTGGCTCAAAACTTCCCGCTGGGGGCCAATGATGCGCTTAAGGTAAAGGGTGTCCTTTTGAAGTTTTAAAACACGGGGCAGAAAATCCCGCCGGCCGTCTTGAAATAAAAAGTCTTCAAGTTCATCGATCCGGCGTTCATGCTCCGTCACGACAGGAAGATAATTGTCCACCAGCCGGTCCAAAATGGCGTGGGCCAGCATGTCGACGCCGTCGGGAATAAACGCATCCACTTTCCGGGACATGTATTCGCGGACCTGGGCCACGCTTTGAACCGGCTCTCTGTGAAATGTGACGATGAAATTTTTATTCACGAACATATCAAGCTCGATGGTTTCCAGCTCGTCGCGCGACTCGAAATTCACCGCATGAACCACTAAAAAAAGGTATTCCTCATAATCATGAAGTTTCGGCTCGCTGAGATCATTTAAGCAGTCTTCAATCGCAAGCGGGTGGAAATTAAAAAACTCCACAAGTGAATCGCTTTCAAATTCGTTTGGGTCCTCAAGGTCGACCCACACTAAAGCATCTTTATCGCGAAGCGCCTGGGCAAGTTCCGGACGCGACACATTCAGGGAAATAGTTTTTTTTCTGATCACAAATGACGAAAGCATCCAGATCTCCACACGCTGTTCATCGTCCCTGTCATTCCCGCAATCTTTAAGCGGGAATCCAGTCTTTGGATCCCCGATTAAAACATTCGGGGATGATATGGATTCTTTTTGTCATTCCCGCAATCTTTAAGCGGGAATCCATATCATTTCCTCAATTTAAACCCGATTTTAAACAAATATACCGTAAACGAAAAGAGCAAAATAAAAAAGCCGATCACCACCAAAACACACTGCCCGACCGGCACATCGGAGGCACCCAGCATGCCGTAACGCATGCCGTTCACCATGTAAAACATGGGATTGAAGTGCGTCACGGTTTGAAGAAGAGGGGGCAACATATTTGCGGAATGAAACACGCCTCCAAAAAAAACGAGCGGCGTGATCACAAACGTGGTCCAAATAGACAAATGTTCAAACTCCTCGGCAAAAAGAGCGACGACGGCCCCGGCGGCGGAAAACGAAAGCGAAACAAAAATAACCATAAAAAGCACGATCAAAGGATGACGCAGAGGCGTGATCGTAAAAAAGAAGGAAACAAGATAAACCCCGGTCGCGGTCACAAAACTGCGGGCCAGCCCGCCGATTAAAATAGCGAGCACCATTTCCACATAAGAAAGCGGGGTGATCAAAATTTCCTGAATATGCCCCGCCCACCGGGAGATAAAAAGTGAGCTTGAGGTATTCGAATAGGACCCTTCAATGATATACATCATTACAAGACCGGGAATCAAAAAATTAAGATAAGGCATCCCGTCGACCTCCTGAATTTCGCGCCCGAGTGTAAATCCGAAAATAGCGATATAAAGAAAACTCGAAATCACGGGCGGGAAAATCGTCTGCCGGAAGACCGACGTGAACCGCACCACTTCACGCCGAACGAGCGTATTAAAACCCGTGAAATCTTTCATCCTCGCCCCATGTCAGTTTTCGAAACACATCTTCAAGCGTCGTCCGTTTCACATGAACGCCGAGCACGTCAATCCCGAGTGAGTGAACGGCTTTCAAAAATTTAGAGAGCTGTCCTTCCTCTTCCCGCAAGCTCACGGTATCGCCCCCGTTCATAAGTTCCGCACCCAAACCGGAAAGTTCCACCGGCACCGATCCGAGTTTTCGGTCGAGCCGGACCTCAATCGTATTGCGGCTCATCTTTTGAATCAAGCGGTCTTTGTCATCGACCGTCACCATGGCCCCCTGATGGATCACGCCGATTCGATCGCACAACTTCTCGGCCTCTTCGATGTAATGCGTGGTCAAAAAGACAGTCACGCCCTTCCGATTGATCTCCCTGAAAAAATCCCACAATTTGTAGCGAAGCTCCAAATCCAGCCCCGCCGTGGGCTCATCCAAAATGAGGATCTTGGGCCGATGCATGAGCGCGCGGGCGATCAAGAGACGGCGCTTCAGGCCGCCCGAGAGTTTTCTGAAATCCAAATGCTTGTGCGAAAACAACCCGAACTCCTCCAAAAACTCATGGGCGCGCAAATTCGCCTCTTTTTTTGGAACACCAAAATATCCCGCCTCATACACGAGAATCTGCTCAACGGTCAGAAACGGGTCAAAATTAAATTCCTGAGGCACCAGGCCGATCAGTGCTCTCGCGCGCCGGTACTCGGCGGTAACGTCATGTCCGAACACGCGCACATTTCCTTCTTTGTAATTCGCAAGGCCCGTGATCACGTGAATCGTGGTGGTTTTGCCGGCACCGTTCGGCCCTAAAAAACCGAAAAAGTCGCCCTCTCCCACGTTAAAGGAAATATCGTTCAAGGCCCGAAAATTGCGGTAAAACTTGGTCAAACCCTGAATCTCAATGGCAGGCGAAGAAAATGACATGGGGGGAGACGTTAAACAACTAGGACTCAAACTCTTTGATGCATTCGAGCGTACGTTCAAGCTGATCTGTTTTCAAGACCACACAGCCGCTGGATTGATTTGGAAGGCCGGTGCAATAAGCATAGGCGATATTGATGTCGGCGCGGCTTAATTTCTCGGCGATTCTGGCGAGCGTTCCGGGCTGGTTATCGACCGAGAGCACGATCACTTCCTGCTCCAAAACATAAAATTCTTCCTGTTCCAATAAAAGAAGCGCCTTCATGGGATTGTCGACGACGATGCGAATCACGGCATTATCGACCGTGTCGTGAACCGAAAGCGCTTGAATATTCACCTTTGCTTCGGAAAGGATGCCGCAAATATGCGCCATCCCGCCGGGCCGGTTGGCCAAAAAAACGGAAAGCTGTTTTTGTATGGGCATGAACCGCTCACCCCTCCGTAGGTCACGTTTAAACGTGACCTACCTTAGTGTGATTTAACCGAACAGGGTTTCCCCTTTGGCCCAATTGCTTCCGTCCACTTCGTCAAAGACGATATACGTATGGTCTTTGGGCTTCCCGGCGTGCTTCAAAAGCGAGCTGGAAATATCGCTTGAAATTTTCTGTTTCTGGTCCTTGGAAAGTTTTCCGACCACTTTCACATTCACATACGGCATCCAAAAGCTCCTCCGATAATTCAGGGACGGTTCTCGCTAAAATTAAGATTTAAAAGGATTTGTGCGAGAACCGTCCCTAATATAGCATTCGGCTTCAAAAAATGCATTTGTTTTTCGTGCTTTAATTTTACCTCTCGAGGGCCGATAACCATGGCATGAAACAGAAACAAAAACGAAAGAAGCCGGTTTTTACCACGATCTTGATTGGCACGCTTTGCGCCGGTGTTCTGGCCTATTTTCTCTGGCCGTATCTCAAGCGTGCGCCTACACCGAAAACATGGCTCCCCCCTCTCGATGTTATATTCCGCTTCTTTGATTTTAACGAACAGGATGCGCTCAGCCAGTGGGAGCAAAAGGTCTTTCACGGAAAAGTGAATTACTGGATTGATTTTGACGAAAAAAACGGTTTTGTGCACTCCGAAAGCAAGCAAACCGCATCGGCTATTTTCTACCGCATCAAATTTGACATTTCCAAATATCCCCATGTGGCTTGGAAATGGCGCGTCGGAAAATTTCCGGCCAAACCCGATGGAGCTGATCCGAAAAAAGCCGACAATTATGCCGCCCGGGTGTACGTTGTCTTCCTGTCTCACTTTTTCACCAATTACCGATGCGTAGAGTATGTATGGGATGAATCTGCTCCGGAAGGCACCGTACGCGAGAGTCCTTTCTCGGAGCGCATCAAACAGTTGGTCATTCAATCCGGCCTGAGTGGCGCAAATGAGTGGGTGGCGGAACAAAGAAACGTCTTTGAAGATTATGAGAAATTATTTGGAGAGCGGCCGCGAATGAAGGTCGGGGCAATCGCTTTGATGACCAATTCGGATGGGGTGGGAGGTGAAGCCGAAGGTTTTTTTGACGATATTCAAATTGGAAAAACGACGATTCAAAATCAAAACATGCTGGAGCCGCAAACGGAGCCATGATGAACCGCCGCAAAATCAAATGGAAACGGCACCCGATTGAACATAACTATCTCAAGCTGGTGCTCGTCGCCATGTTCGTCCCCGCGTTTTTCGTCACCGCATGCCTATACTATCTGATCTGGCAGACAGTGGCATACGAGCTTGCGATCCCTGAATTAATTGCTGAATCCCTGATGCCTGCTTTTGACCGTGTCAACGGGGTTTTGATCATCGGGCTTCCTATTGTATTTGGCTTGATTCTATTTTTCGCGTTCCGGCTGGCCCACCGCATCGCGGGACCGCTGGACCGCCTGGAACATGATTTGGATGTCATGATCAAATCGCATCATTTTGAAAAACCGCTCCGTGTTCGCCGCTACGATATCCTCTATCCCCTGATCGAAAAAATCAATCTCATCCTCCAGAAATCCCACCGCCACTGAAACACCGCCCCTTTCGAGAACGCCTCTTTTGGTGTATTCTATAAAACACAGCCATGACGAAACGAAGCTTAGGCCTTGTCACCGCCTTTACCCCGGAAATCTTTAAATGCGAGTATTTCACCCGTATTATTTATGGCGTCATCGACGCGCTGCGCAACGCCAATTTCGACCTGCGTTTCATCATGGTAAATGAGGATGACCCCCGCGGGCCGAAACGCATTCTTCAGGAACACGCGGCCGAGGGGCTTATGTTCCTGACCTGGACCATTCACCCGCGTTTTGTGGAAGAAGCAAAAAAAGGATTTGAAAACTTGCCGGTCGTTTTGGTCAATGATTTCACTCCGGACATCGAATCCAACATTGTTTACTGCAACAATATTGCAGGTGCCCGGAAAGCCATGCAGTATTTGATCAGCCGCGGATATCGGAAAATCGGAATGCTTCAGGGGCCGGATGAGGTGTCGCGCGACGCGCAGATGCGGTACAAAATTTACCGGGAGATGCTTGAGGCAGCCGGACTTGAATTCAACCCCAATTATTTCCGCAAATGCGATTACTTTTTTGAGGAAGACGGTTATTTAAAAATGCTCGATCTGATTCACCATTCGCCCGCTTTGCCGCGCGCCGTATTCTGCTTTAATGACGATCTGGCCATTGGGGCGCTGCGCGCGCTGAAAGAGGAAGGCATCGCTTGTCCCGAGCAGGTAGCCGTCATTGGCTATGATGGCCTCGAACGCGGCAAATATGTGGAGCCGCCCTTGACCAGCATCCGCCAGCCCCTGGAACAAATGGGACGGGAAATGGTTCATATTTTAACAGCGGTTTTGGAGGGAAAAGTGAAAGGGCATGTCCAAAAAGAATACCAGCCAGACCTGATTGTCAGACGATCGGTCACCTGAACCTCACAGATAATCTCGGAGAGGATTCCCAAATCCTCCCGAGAAGTACTTGGCGCATCGGCGCCAATTGCAACTGGACCTGATTGTCCACCGTTCCATCACCTGAAATTTTGCTATTTCGTCAGTTTAATAATAGTCGATGCCAAGCTAATTAACCCGACCAAAATAAAAAGGCGGCCCACAAATCTTCCCACCAATGTGCTGGAATAACCTGGAAACATGCCATGGATAGGAACAAACTTAAACCAAAACATTAAAATACCGCTGCTCAAGAAACAGAGCGATAGTCCTAGATTTTTGAAAATCGCGTTGCCCGAAAAAATAGATATGACAAAACAAAAGAACCCAGCTATTAAAATTGATGAAACAAAAGAAAAGAATATCCAAAAGAAAAACTATTTATCCATTTTCATTTTGTCATCTCCGAATTAAAAAGCTTCAAACCAGAATGTTTCGCGATCGTTTGAAAATCGCGATCCAAAGTAAATAATCTGACACCATGTTGAATGGCGAGAGCCGTGATCAAGACATCCATTGTCGTGCAACTCTTTCCATTCTTGACCATTTCTTTAAAAATCTCAGCGGCTTTTAAATGAGTTTTCCGGTTCGGCTCCAAAAAAGGAAATTGGCTCATTAATAATTCAACAAGGCGGAATGACTTTTCATTCCTAATTCCTTGAAGGACTTCTTGGAAAACAATGCCGGTAATGACAACTTGATTAACTGGGCGAATGAGGGATTCGAGAGAAATGTCGGCTTCTGAAGTACGAGGGCTAAGAAAGTCAATCCATACGGAACTATCAATTAAAATCAATCCTGTTCCTCCGCATGGCTTTCAAATTTCCTTCCCATCGAACGGACCCTTTAAGTTTCAAAATTTTCTCGGCTTCTTTTTGCTGAATTAAACGCGCAAGCGCAAAATTGACAAGCTCCACCTTTTTCTTAAAACCTGTCAGCCTCGTTGCTTTCTTAACGAGATTATCTTGAAGATCAATCACCGTACGAGACATAAATATCTCCTTATTTACACAGAAGTCTACCACAGAATGATATCAAATTCAACTATTTTGATATCAAATAAATACTAATCGGCTTCAATCACGTCCCGCTCGGCGTCGAAAACGCATACTTGATTACGGCCCGCCCGCTTGGCCCGATAAAGCGCGCGGTCAGCTGCTTTTAACAACTTCCCTCCATCCGTAACCCCTATGCCCGTCACCGAAGCCACACCAATGCTGGCGGTGACGCGGATCGTGTCTACGCCGCTTGCGGTTCGGTACACGAGTTTCGGATTTTCTGCGACGAGTGTGCGGAGTTTCTCCGCAAATTTGGCCGCGTTCTGAATGGAGGTATTCACGAGAATGACGCAAAACTCGTCGCCGCCGAAACGGCAGATCAGTTCCTCTTTTCGTACCGAAGCATGAATGGCCTCCGCCATCGTGCGCAAGACCCGGTCTCCCTCTGCGTGACCAAAGCTATCGTTGACGAGCTTGAAATTATCGAGATCAATCATCACGACCGAAACCTCGCGTACCTGGCGCCCGCCGTGCTGGGACAAAATATGATTCATCTCCGATTTTAATTTGAGCTCCAGAAAACGCCGGCTGTAGAAGCCGGTTAAAGGATCGCGCGCCGATTCCTCCCGGAGCCGCAGGTTTTCGAAAAAAAGCTGGCTTTCCCGAAGGACAATGCTTCCGAGAAAAACAACAGCCACGAGGAGCGAAACAACCCAAAGGTCCACAATGAATTGATGAGAAAAAAGGAAATAACTCGCTCCTAAATAAGCGGTGATGAGCGACAAAACAACCAAAAGCCCGCTCAGAAGCGCCCCTGAGAGCGCCGCCAGAAGGGTCAGCCAAAGTGCGAAAAAAGCGAGACCTAAAACCGCCCAGCGGGGAACTTCCGTAAAAAAAGTACGCGTCATCATCGTCAGAAGTACATTGGCATTGACCGCGAGACCGGACATGGAACCAAAAGGCGTCGCGTGAATGTCATGAAACGCTTCTGAGGTGAGCCCCACCAAAATAATTTTATGTTCGATCCTGTCGCGCGGCACCTTTCCTTCCAGCAATTCCCACAGCGGAATCCGCGCAAATTCATTGAAACGCAGCTGATAATTGATGACCGTCGATTTTTCCATCGGGAACCCACGTGCAGCTTCCTCGGAAAAAGCTTTTCGAAAAAGTTCCAGTTCCCATGACTTGTACGTTTCACCGGCAATTGGGAAATGAAAATAAGCCCGGCGGATTACCCGGTCTTTGTCACGGGGTTTGTCAACAACCCCTACGCGCCAAGCGCTTTTCCGAAGCATGGGAGACGGCCCGACTTCGCCTTCGATGCTCCAATGAGCGGCGATCACCACGTTTCCGGCCTCTTGAAGCGCCCCGGCAAACGATTGATCGCTTTCGCTTGAAAAATCTTCCCCCGAAAAAACAAAATCAAAACCCACTGCTTTCGGCGAAAAAGGTTGCAAACGTTTAAGCGCTTCTGCGTAAATGGATCTGGGATAAGGCCAGCGAGTTTGAAGCCGTTTCAATGTTCCGTCGTCCAAAACCACGAGCACAATATCTTTGGCCAGTTCGGACTTTTCAGCAAAACGGTGCTTCAGCCGGAAAAATAAATCTCTTCCCTTAAGATCGATGAGATGCGCGGCGGGAGAAATGGATTCGAAAAGGAGCAGAAGAAGCGTAAACAGAAACGCGAAAAAAGCGGTTTCCCAAACGCTGCGCGGCGGATTCATGGCATATTATATCGACTTAATTGTGCCAGTCATTAAAAAGGGGACAGGCATGTTTTTGTCTTTATGCCTGTCCCCTTTTTGAAATAAATCCCGGCGGCTTCATACTCTCCCAGCTCCTTTTGAAGCAAGTACCATCTGCGGTAGAGGGCTTAACGACCGTATTCGGAATGGGAACGGGTGTGACCCCTCTCCTCTGACCACCGAGAAAATGAAATTCATCCTGAGCGAAGCGAAGGATCTATAACCATAGATTCTTCGCTCCTTGGCTGAGGCCAAGGGACAATTTATGGAATCCCATTAAACCCTGGCGCCTACGGCGCCAGGGTTCGGCCTCCGCGAAGCAGCCCTCGCAGAGGGTCGGCCTCAGAATGACAACAAAACTGTAATGCCAAGGACTACATTTATCAGT
>CAYJWM010000067.1:0-9793 GCA_964373885.1 uncultured bacterium
TTGAATTCACCCCCTCCATACCGCCGGCCGCCAATCAAGCCGCAGCCATTACCCAATTCCCGACGGAGGTGACGCCCATGGGCTTCTCATCAGGGCCTCAAGCAAATCCAACCTCCACCGTCGTGATTGATACGTTTTCGCATACTTCCTTAACATTAAATTACTCAGGACAAGGCGTGGATTCCTTCGGAGGGGCGGCCTTGACCTTTGGATCGTCTGTGGGGAATGATGTGATTCTTAATTTTGAACATCCGGATCAAAGTAATGTGTTGCTCGACTACGATTTGGGACAGGGGACGGAGATCAAGAACACTGTCGACCTCAATACCCTTTTTCCAAATGGGAAGATGGTGTTTTCAATCAATTCGCCAAATGTGACGGAAGTGGGTTTTGAAATTCGGGGAACGGGCGGAATCGATGATATCTGGCGCGCCAAACTGACAAACGTTCAGGCAACAGCGCAAAAGTACTTAATCGATCTTTCTCAGATCGAAGGCATTGATATGTCACATGTCGCCGGCGTTAATTTTGTTCTTACCGGAGCAGGTTCGAAAACCCTTAACATTGACTGGGGAGTTTTTACGGCGGGAGGGGATGTGCCAGTCGTTGCCGGAACCATTACGCCTTCTCCCTTCGACCAAATTTCGCTTACTTCCTTCCCTCATCGTCCGACGCTGGGTCAGATTGCGTTCATCGGCGGAGGCGGAATTTTTGTTAATTGGGGACTTCAGACCGGAAAACTTTTTGATTTAACATCCGCTCTCAATCAGACGCTGACGTTGGCGTTATCCGCCACCGGAACTTCGAAACTTAAAATTGAATTTATTTCCGGCGAAGATGTCAATCCGCCTGACGGAAGACTGGATACGGACGCGAACGGTTTTCTCGTCAATGCCAAAAAAGTGGCAGTTCTTGTCGATGGACTTACAAACGCGTTGCAAAATTATAGCATTCCCAAAGCCCTTTTGGATTCCGCCGCTGTTTCCGGTTTTGATCCCGCTAAGATCGCCGGCGTCGTCATTGTGGTCGATGACCAGCTCGCAGGCAGTGAGAATGCCCAAGGCACCATTCATCTAAATATCTTGGGTCTTGCCTTCACCCCCACAGCAGACACCACGCTTCTTCCGGTCACAGATTTTGGTGCCGAGTCGCCTTCAGTCGGAGCGCTTGAGCCCTGCGCGGTCAACAACCAAAGCCCTTGCGTCGGAGGCACCTTAAACACCATTCCAAGCTTCAGCCAATCTTCTCGGAATGACTTTCAATTTAACTTCAATCTGGCCAACGGCTCAGACGGCCCCGGGGATTTCAGGCGTTTCGGCGGAGGCCTCATTCTTTTTGGCACCGCACGGCTCTTTGACGCCACCCAGAAAGACATTATTCTGGGGCTTAAGGCCGCCGGCACTCAAAGGATGAAGCTTGAGGTGGAAGATCTGGAAGGTGAGAAGGTCACGGTCTTGATTGAAGGGCTGACGGGAAGCTTTCAGAATTACGTGATCACCAAATCCCTGCTTGACTCAGCGGAAGTCCAAGGATTTGACGCCGGAAAAATCAAAGCGATTATCCTGGTCGTGGATGATACCACGGCCGAAGGATCCAAAACCGCCCAAGGAAATGTCCAGGTGAAGACCGCCGGCCTTTCATTTGATGATTCGGGATTTACGCCCATTGCTTCAATCAATCCGGATCCCACGAAAACCGCAGCGGATGTGACGATTCTGGACGGTATTTTTAATTTTACTTCATTCGCTTCCGCCGCACCGTTCGGTGTCGGAACGGTCAATGTGATTACCCATTCAGGCGCATTGTTTGACGTTCAATTTAGCGTTGCAAATGCCAATAGTTTCGTCGGCACTTTTTCCAGTTTTGATGATCCTGGAACACCAGCGGTGGAAACGCAGGATTTGTCCGGCTTTAATCAAAACAATCCTTTTGTGATCGGCGTGCGCGGCCCTCAAGACGGCATTGTGGCGCTGGAGGTAAAGGACGCAAACGGCCATACGCGCCGCGTGCTTCTCGAAAAAATAAATGGAATGGAACAATTTTTCGCCGTCGATCTTTCGATCATGGACGATCCGGCCAATCCGAACGATGTGGATTTAACGCAGGTGAAGGAAATTGTGCTGGTGGTCGAGGCCCGTCGCCAGGACATTAAGATCGGGACATTTGAATTTCGTTTCGGCCATCAGCCGGTGGCGATTCTCTTGGATCCGACCGCGGGAACGGATCCGGACACTATTGTGACTTTGCCGTCTTTCGATTCAACCTATGTTTTGAGCGGCTCATCCGCCAACACGTCCGTCACCTCAGTTTCCAATGGCAAGGTTGATCTTCATTATGACGTTTCGGCACCTCAAAGTTTTTCAGGCGTTGTTTTCGATTATGACAATTCGGGAACACAAGCTGTTGAATCCGCGGACCTTTCGGCGTTTGACCAGCTTATTTTCACAACAGCCGGCAACGGACAGTCCGTGAGTTTTGAAATCGAAGACGCAGCAGGGCATAAGGAAATCGGAGTATTAAGACAGCTTTCCGCGGCGGGGAATTCCTATCTTCTGGATTTAAATATTCTCGGGGTGGACGCGACGCAGATACGCTCCGTCACCTTAAAAGTTAATCTTGCCAATGTCAGCGACCAGGGGACGCTTCATCTTTCGGTCGAAGGCATTCAACCGATTCAAAATCAAATCATTGCCGAGCAGCTTGTTTATTTTCAAACCGGTGTCGGCGTGGATCCGGCCACTCATCTTCCCTATGATCATCTGAAAATAAGCGGCGCACCAGGCATGGTCACCCAGCTTACGGCTGCCGGATTTTATCTTCAAATTTTAGGGGAAGCCGCGCGCGGCAATCTGCGTAATGGAATGACGCGCGGGGAGGCCCTCGATGAGATTTCCACGGTTCTTTCCACTTTGGTTTCACTTCAGCAGGCGCAAACCCATCCGCGCGTTCCGGGCCTGCTTTACAATTTTTATGACATGACGCCGGGAGGATTGCCGACGCCCATTTCAAACGCCGTAGTCGCTTTTGGTGATAATGCAAATTTGAGCCAAAGCATCGCTGTTTTAGTTGGAATTCTGGAAGGCATTCAAAATAGTTTACCTTCTGATCAAGCGGATCAGGTCCAACAAATTGTTCAGGCAGGGGAAATGTTTTTGGACCGCCAAGGGCCCGGTTATTTAAATCTTTACAATGCGCTTACGGGCAAATTTTTTACAGGATTTGATACAAACACCGGTATCTATCAAAGCACCTACATCGATCGGCTTGGAAGTGAATTTCGCACCGGCGTCGCGTTCGTGATCGCCCGTTACGGCATTTCAGAAAATGCCTGGAACAGTTTGATGCCGACGACGGAACCGTATGTAGACAAGGATGGTAAAACGGTAATGAATCTGGTTCCATACGACGGAAGCGCTTTTCAAATGTTTTGGCCCCTCATTTGGTCGAATGAGCAAGATCAGACAAAAATGAAAACGGCACTTGAAAATTTTCTTTACACCGCGGCCGATTTTTCAAATCGGAACCAAATTCCGGGCTTTGTGTCCGCCAGTTCGCTTCCGGGGGGCGGTTATGAGGGAAAAACCGGTATTCCCGGCGCTGCGGAAACCACGGACCCGCTTTTATTTAATTTGGGTTCAAGTTATTCGCTCGCAAGCGCCTATGTGCTCAATCCGGGTTTTGTCGTTTCATGGCTTCAGGCCATTCGGAGTCAATATCCTCAGTTGACCACTCCTTTCGGCTTCGTCGATTCCGTGCGTTCGGGCACCGAATTTTCGGGAGATGTGCTTGCGATCGGCCAGGGTTCTGTGATTTTAGGCCTGCTTGGCACCGGCGGCGATGCGATGGAGCAATATCTCAAATCACGGGGTTATGACAGCGCGTATCAATCGCTTTACGATAGTCTTAATTTTACGATCGATCCGGTCGGGAAGAATCCTCCTGCGCCGCCCGAGGAATTTCCGAGCCGCAGTTTTAATGTGTTTGGCCATGTGGATTCCGAAGGCACGCTCGGCGCCACGCAATTTTTCGCCACGGCTGTATTTGGAACGCGAATCAAGTATACGAATGACAACTCCGATTTCGGCGGCCATTATTGGGAATTGGATCAAACGTTCGACGCGCGAAATCAACAGCTTGTTTTCTCTTATTCAAGCGCCGTCTCTCCAGGTACCGTTGTCATTGAACTGAAAGACGAGTCAGGAAATTTAATTTATACCTCTGAGGAGATCGATTTGGAACCGGCAAACGGCACGGTCAGGACCATTGTGATCGGTTTTCCTCTGAAAGAGGAATCGGAAAATTTGATTGATTTGAACACGGAACTTGCCCGCGTCCGTTTCGTGAATTTGGTGACGCATCCGAACAATACCGGAATTTCAACCGCCGACTTTTTTGTCCATGAACTGACGTTCCGCCGTTTCCCATCCGGAGAGCCTATTTCGTTGGCACCCATCGCAAATCCCAGCGGTCACGTTTCCACACTTCCCAACAGTTTCGCTCCGGAAGAAATTATTTACGGCTTTAATTCCGGGGAAGGCATAGTGACATTAGAAGAGCCTGATTCAAACGGTCTTGCATTTGATTATGATGTGACGAACCGCGACTCATCGGCCGGAGTCCACTTTTCGTTTTTTCCGCCGGCTGATTTCAAATCTGCATTGCCGGTTGTCTTCGGCATTTCCGCGCCTTCCGGCGCTTCGGTTCAGCTTCTTCTTGAGGATGAAGCCGGAAAAATCATTCTTTTTAATCTGACCGGTCTTGACGGAACCCAGCAGTTTTACGCGCTTTCAGCTGAGCTTTTTGGGAAAAATTTTAATTTGCTCAGGGTCCAGGACGCTTTCCTTACGGTTGACGGCAACGGTTCTCTTCCCGAAGCGCGGACGGGCCATGTCGATTTTGCGGCCGGAGGCATTTTCACCGGCGCCGTGATCCCCCCCATTCAACCGAGCGCCACTCCGCCTTCGGGTATTTCTTCGCAGGATTTCTTAAATTGGCGGTTGCTTCAGCTCCAGGCCGAGGGGAAACTTGGATTTTTCCGGTTTGAAGCGGAGCCGGGCGGAGAATTGTCATTTGAAAAACTCGTGTTTGGATTTAAGAGCAATCGAAAAATCAAGAAGGCCAAGCTCACGCTTGAGAATACCGCCGGGCAGAAAGTGACCACTTATATTTTCGGGATTGATACCTCTTCCCAATATTATGAATTCCTGAAGGAATATGTCCCGCGCGATGTCGATCTTTCCAGAATCCGGAGAGTTGATATCGTGATTGATACTGCCGATCTCGAGGGTCAGGACCTGGAAGGCGTCATTCTCGAGATGGGCCTCGTTTAAGGACTCGTTTAAGAGTGCCTTGTAATTTTAAAAGCCATCTGTTATGCTACCAATATTCACCAAGCAAAAGGGGCTCTTTATGATTACAGAAATCGGTATTACGGCAGGGGACATTTGGCATTATCTTGACAAGCATCAAACAGCGACTTTGGATGAACTGGTCCGGGGAATCAAGAAGCCCCGGGACTTGGTTTGCATGAGTCTGGGATGGCTGGCCCGCGAAGGGCATGTCCATCTCGGAAATGAGAAAACGGGCTATCTTGCCCGCCTAAGTTCCCGTTAAAACCGTGGTTCGTTTGCAGCGTTTAAGCTACAAACCTTATCTTTTGTTTTCAACTGTTCCTTCCCGCAAAGAAGCACAAAAACTAGCCAAACTTCTTGTTCAAAAGCGGCTTGCCGCCTGCGTCAATATTATTCCCGGAGTTATTTCTTTTTTCAGATGGAAGGGGAAGATAGACCGTGCGGACGAGTATTTGCTTGTGATGAAGACAGAGGCGCGAAAGTTAAAAGAACTGGAACGGATGCTTGTCCGAAATCATTCTTATTCGGTTCCGGAACTTATCGCAAGCCCGATTGTTTGGGGACACCGCCCTTATCTGAAATGGCTTTCGGAAAGCGTTTAGATTTTTGAAGGAGAGACGGCGCAAAATAATTTGGCTTGTTTGGCGCCGGTATTGACTATTGTGTGGGCAATGGACCCATCAAAGTAAAGCGTGTCCTGCGGATTGAGGAGATATTCCATATCTCCCACCATAATTTTCACCGACCCTTCCAGCACCCAGAAGAATTTTTCCACGCCGCGTTCCGCTTGTTCCGTTTGGCTTTTCCCGTGGCTTGCGAGCGTGATGAAAAGAGGCGTTATTTTTTTCTTTGAAATTTCCTGAGTCAATAGCTCGCAGCGCACATCGTCTGTCTTGGCCGTTGTTTTCCGCCCGCCCGCCGCGCTTTTGTAGGTGATCCGTTCGTAGCGTTTGTCAATTCCCTCATATAATTGCGCCAGCGATATTCCGAGCGCTTCCGCGATTTGTTCATGGCTTTCCACCGTTCCTGTCATGAGCCCCGTTTCAATCCGGGAAAGGGTGGCTTGCGCCACACCTGTCATCCTGGACAGCTCAATCAACGTTATTTTTTTCTCGCGACGGACCTGTCGGATTTTTAAGCCCAGCTTGCTGGCAATCTGTTTCGCCCGTTTTTCGTGCTTTTCGTGTGCCATAAGTGCTTTCTGTAAGTGGTGACATTATAACAAGAAAGAGCGATAGTTCAATTAAAATATAAGAAAATCATAAGTTTCCCCCTTTTGTTAATATAATAAAAAATAATATAAATGTTGACAAATTAATAATACATGGTAAAGTTCATCCGCTTTGATTACTTGGAAAAGGGGGTGAATTACATGAATTTACGGAAACAAGCGGTTTGGCTCATCCTGGCAGGGATGGCGTATAACTTACTGCTTCATCCGGCTAATTTGGCTTTGGCCGAGACGTCCAAAATTTCCTCTCAAGCTTCTCAGCTTGTCAGCATCAATCAGGCAAGCGCCGAGGAGCTGGAGTCGGTAAAAGGAGTCGGTCCGGCTTTGGCGGAGCGCATTGTCGATTACCGCGCGGCCAACGGCAAGTTCAAGTCTTTGGACCAATTAAAAGAGGTCAGGGGCATTGGAGAGGCCAAATTAAGCAAGATGAAAGAACAAATCACCCTGTAATTTTTGGGTGCACGTGCTCGGGAAATCGAACCTCCGGAAGAGATGGAAATTCCGAGCATTGGGAGGGAAGGGATGGTTGTTTTAAGGGTCGATTTGTTGATCCGATGAAACGGCTGTCCCTTTCTTTTTGTGCGGAATAGTTCAACGGTAAGGCATTTCTCTTTACTTTCTTGTCCGCCACAAAGCTTGGCGGATCCGCCACGTTTTTTGGCGGACGCGCGCCGCTTTTAGAGCGGCGTGCTCGGCCCATCGCGAAAAAATTCCGCCCGCCATTTTTTCGCTCCGAAGGCGCTTCGAGAAACGCCTTGCCCTTCTTTTGCTTTAATTCACCTAATTTTTTTGGTAGTATCTTAACTCTTTGGCCGCGATAGTTATCAAGTAGCAACAGTGATTTCGGCCAACTAAAGTTTTCAGCTTACAATATTGGGGGATGGTGTAATTGGTAGAGCATTGGACAGCCGTTGCACCAAGTTGCTCCAACCCTTTTATCTGAAGCAAGTAAAAGAAAAAATTCGAATGAGGGACCAAGATCGAAAAGCCTCCAATTCGAGCAGACGGCAAGCTAAAAAAGGGAATGCCTAGCATATGTCCGAGGAGAGTTCCCGCCTGCTTTTTTCTTCCCGTTAAAGGTAAATTCTGCATTACAAAATGTTCAATAGACTGAATAAATTGTTGACACGGCTGTAAGTCGCTATAAAATATAGCCTTATGACAAAGCACTACGAGCGAACAGCTTATCTTAAGTTGTTAACCAAGCATCTGGCGATCCCCCACCCGCCGATTCAGGTAATTCTGGGTCCGAGGCAGGTAGGGAAGACAACAGCCATCCTCCATTATTTAAAAGCATGGAAAGGGAAGACTTTTTATCACACAGCAGATCAGGTTTCGCCGCCGGATGCTCTGTGGCTTGAAAAGCAGTGGAAAGAGGCGCGCAAGCAGCTGTCACCAAAAGATAGAGGTCTTTTGGTGTTTGACGAGGTCCAGAAAATTCCGCGCTGGAGCGAAGTGGTAAAAAAGTGTTTTGATGAAGACCGCCGTAAGAAACTTTTCTTATGCGTTGTTTTATTGGGTTCTTCTTCCTTGCTCGTTCAACGCGGCTTAACTGAAAGTCTTGCAGGCCGCTTTGAAATCATTCCGTTTCCTCATTGGCCGTTTTCGGAATGCCGCGATTGTTTCGGCATTTCATTTGATGAATATATTTTTTACGGAGGTTATCCCGGAGCCTTGCAGATTTGGTTGGATTCCGGCCGCGATGCGGAGCGTTGGGGCGCTTATGTCAGAGACACGCTGATCGAGACGGTTCTCAATAAAGATATTTTGCTGCTGACGCCCGTCACAAAGCCAGCGCTTTTCCGTCAGGTATTTTCGCTCAGCTGCCTGCATCCGGCGGAAATGCTTTCGCTTAATAAGATGCTTGGTCAGCTTCAGGAAGCGGGGAACGCTTCCACAATTGCTTCTTATTTGAGACTTCTTGACGCGGCCATGCTGCTCAAGCCGCTGGAACGGTTTTCCGGAAGCCGCCTTCGCCAAAGAGTTTCAAGTCCCAAGCTCATTTTGCTCAATAACGCTTTGGTGAATGCGTCTGGTCAGCGCAAGTTTAAGGAGCTTAGAAACAATCCGAGTCTATGGGGCCGGCTCTTGGAGAATGCGGTTGGCGCCTCACTGGTGAATAACAACGCCGGAAAAGGCGCAGAGGTTTTCTATTGGCGCGAACGTGATCATGAAATTGACTTTGTTCTGAGGCAAGGTGAAAAGGTGGTGGCCATTGAAGTGAAAACGACCGGTCACGACAACGCCCAAGGCATAGAGCCATTTCTTAAGAAATTCCCTGATGCCGAGGTGATTACCACGGCAGTTCAAGGGGGTAATCTCACGGTTGAAGAGTTAATTTCAATGCCCGCAGAGGAGATTTTTCAAGTCTCACGCTAGTACGGATGAAGCAAAGAGGAAAATTGTAGAGTTTCATATAAAGAAAATCGAGTGGTTCAAGGACAGCTTTAGGGTTACGTTCCTGAGTACCTGAATTTTGAAGGGTGCGAGGGGAACATCTTAACTTTGAAGTATCTTGTTTTTAAACGCGGGGAACTGCGGAGGTTTGTTAAATTGGGGGATGGTGTCCCGCTAGCGCGGGACTGGCCGCGCATGTAGCAATAGTGATTTGGGCCAATTAAAGTGTTCAGCTTACAATATTGGGGGATGGTGTCCCGCTAGCGCGGGACTGGCCGCGATAGTTATCATGTAGCAATAGTGATTTGGGCCAATTAAAGTGTTCAGCTTACAATATTGGGGGATGGTGCCCCGCTGATGCGGGACTGCGGGCAATAATTTTAAAGTAGCGATGTAGTAGGCCGCAATATTGTTTTTACAGCAACTGATATTGGGGGATGGTGTAATCGGTAACACGTCTGGCTCTGGACCAGAAGACTCTAGGTTCGATTCCTAGTCCCCCAGCTTCGTAGACAGCAGTCCATAAGCTGTCACGAAGCAGTACTTGCGCACATAATCGTAGGCAACGTCAAAGTTTGCCACGATTAGTACTGGCGCATTGGCGCCGGCATTAAGCGCAAGTACAGCCAATGTTGACGTACAGTCGAAGTATTTTTGGTTGAAATAATATATGAAGTTGCCGGAGCAAAAGGGTTTATGACGTACAAATTTCAAAGAGGAAGAATTGGTGGAATACCCGGTTCGAAAATCTTGGAGGGCTAGAAAAAATGACAGAAAAGAAAGTGGAACACATACACGAGGGTAAAACTGAACA
>CAYJWM010000068.1:0-9242 GCA_964373885.1 uncultured bacterium
AAAATCCGGGGCAAACTGTATGAACTTAGGATAAGGTTCAGTTCGGATCATATTAGGATTATTTACTTCTTTTTTCATCAGGGAAAGGTTGTGCTGCTTCATGGGTTTCGTAAAAAGGAATGGGAAATAAAAGAAAGGGATATTGAACTCGCAGAAAGAAGAATGAACGAATTTACTCAACTTTATGGACAAAGGGGTTTCGAGAATGAAAAAATATAAGAAAAGCCGACCAATTAAATTAACTACATTCCAAAGTTATTTGGAAGAAAAATTAAAAAATCCTGCTTTCCGAAAGGGTTATGAAAGGGAAAAGCGGAAGCTGGATGTGGGTTATCAGGTTTTTTTGGCGCGCGAGAAAGCCAAAATGACGCAGGCGGAACTGGCGCGGCGCATCGGTACGAAACAGTCCAATATTTCGCGCCTTGAATTTGGGAATTATAATTTTACAGTTGAAATGCTTTCAAAAATTGCTCAGGCCCTGAAAGCTGATCTCAGAATTGAAATTAAGCCGGCGGCGGTAAAGAAAGCCGCTTAGTTAAATAGGAATTACAGTGGGTATAAAGCTGGAAAAAACCGCGCTGATCACGGGAGCGAATAAGGGCATCGGGTTTGAAACGGCGAGGGAGCTTGCCGCGAAGGGCTTTCACGTCTTTCTCACGGCCCGGGATGAAAAGGCAGGGCGCCAGGCGGCCGAGGCGCTTCAAAAAGCCGGGGGGAATGTTACTTTTGTTCAGCTCGATGTGAGCAATCCCTCAAGCATTCAAAAAGCCGCGAAGGAATTCTCAAAATCGGCGGACCGTTTGGATGTGCTCGTCAATAACGCGGGAATTTATCCGGACAAAAAACAATCTTTGCTTGAAACGGACATCGATACGATTCACAAAAGCTTTGACACCAATACACTCGGTCCCGTTCTGGTCACGCAGGCGTTTTTCCCTTTCCTCAAAAAATCCGGCTCCGCACGCGTGATCAATGTCTCAAGCGGACTCGGCTCGCTCACCGAGATGGAAACTTATGCGCCGGCCTACAGCATTTCAAAAACCGCGCTGAACGCCGTGACGCGTCAGTTCGCGTTGCTCCTTAAAGATCAAAACATCGCGGTCAATTCCGTCTGTCCCGGATGGGTGAGAACCGATATGGGCGGGCCAAACGCCACGCGCTCGGTCGAGCAGGGGGCCGATACGGTTGTGTGGCTTGCCACGGAAGCGCCGCGAGATTTAACCGGCCGCTTCCTCCGCGACCGGAAAGTGATTGAGTGGTGAAAGTTCGGAGGCAATGCGCGGGGCCAGCGTTTCCGCGGCAATTTTATTGGCCGCCGGTGTGAAATGGCCGTCATAGGGAAAATAAAGCATTTGGTCCGCATGGGCCCGGAGCGTATCGAGCAGATTGATAAACGGGATCCGATGCGCGGCTGCAAATTCTTCAACAAGTTTGAACGAAAATAAGTCCGTGTAGAGTTTTCCTTCCTCAAAGCCCCAGGCCGTGCGCCCTTTTGACCATTGATCGCTCCCGACATGAGTGCCGTAGGGGTAGAGGACCAGCATAAACCGCGCGCCGTTTGCTTCTGTGATTTCCTTTGCGAGGAGAATGTATTTGGCCGTTCTCGGAAAATGGGTTTTGATTTCATCCGCTTTCTCGCTTCCCCTCAAAAGTAATTTGGCGTCGTATGCGATTGTATCTTCTTTCGTGGCCGCGATTGCCGCTTTTGCTTTTTTGCCTTCAAGCCGCGCTTTTAGATAACCCATGAGCCCCAGTTTTTGTATTTTCAGAAATGTGCGCACGACTTTGTTGTGAAGGTATAAGCAGAAGACGCTGTGGGAGCGCAGGAAATTCCAAAGGTTAAATCTTCCGTTTTCGTAATAGGGGTTCAGCGCGATAAGGTTGTGGTGTTCGTCAAAGACGGCGTGGCGTTCGAAGTTCCAATCATCCGCGAGGTCTGAAAAGTCAAGCAGCATCACTACCAAATCGGGTTTGAATTTCGGAAGCTCATCCTTAAGCCGGAGATAATGGATGATGGGGGAGTTGTGGCCGTGCCCGAGATTGACCGCCTCGCTTTTTTTCATCGTGGGATCCAGCGCCTGCTGGAGAAAGTAAGGAATGGTTTCGTTGTCATTCGCACCGACACCGAAGGTAAACGAATCGCCGATTAAGAAAATTCTTTTCTGACCCGGCAGTTTTTCAATCGCAATGTCCGGCCCGCGAAAACCGTGGTGGTTGATATGGGCTGTGACGTCATATTCGCCGGGCGCATTCGACACGAGCCGCAGATTTGTGTTGGGCTCAAGGGAGGTCAGATACTTGGTATGCCGCCGGCCGATTGAGAGGTTGAGCGCGTCTTTTCCCCGCATGAGGCGGAAAAAGGCCTCGGAGCAAAAAAGGATAAAGAGGACGGCCGCGAGTGAAACAGAGAATTTAAGAGCGAATTGCTTAAACCGCATACTTCCTTGACACCTCTTTAGCGCCCCACTATATTAACACTCTGAGCGTTCGTAACTGTTGTCGCCACAACAAAATCGGAGGTCCGATTGACCCCTTATTTGAATCACACACTTAAGCAGTATCTCAACGAGCTGTCAAGCGAAAGTCCGGTCCCCGGCGGCGGCGGCACTTCCGCGCTTGCGGCCAGTCTCGGGATTGCGCTTGCGCTCATGGTGGCGCGCATCGCCGGCCGGAAGCTGGAAGGTGTCAAGAAAAAGAGAATGTCGAAAATCATAGGCCTTCTTGAGAAAATGCGCGCGGACAGCCAGGAAATCATCGACATCGATCCGAAAGTGTACGGGCAAGTGATGGCAGCGTACAAACGTATGAAAGGCGCCTCAGATCTCGAAAAAACCAAAGCAGATACAGAAGCCGCGCTCGCCAATTCATTCCGCCTGCAGGCCGATTTGGCGCTTCTGATCGCGATGGCCAAGGAACTTTTAATCGAGATCGGCGAATTTGCGAGGGGCTCTATTCGAAATGATTTGATCGTTTCCAGCGGGCTTTTGGACGGCGCTTTTCAAGGGGCCGCTGCGACCGCAAGGATTAACGTCGTGTATTTGAAAGACGGCGCGAAAAAGCGGCATTTTGATCGGGCGCTTCAAAAGCTCGAGCGAAAGTATAAGAAAATTAAGTTTTCGTAAGTCCCCCTCACCTTCCCCCCCCTTTTAGGGGGAGAGGGAAAAGATATAAGAATGGTGAGGGGGTAAAAGAGGTATTTATGGAAGCAAAACTCTTGGAAGGCAAAAAAATCGCGGAGAAAATCAAGGCCGAGCTCCGTCTGGCCGTGGAAGCCATCTCCAAACGCACAAGCGTTCTTCCGAAACTCCGCGCCATTCAGATTGGTGAGGATCCCGCCTCCGCGCTTTATTTAAAATCCCAGAAGACCGCCGCAGAAGCCGTAGGCGCCATACATGAACTTGTGACTTTAAAGCCATCCGCCGCGGAAAATGAACTCATCGAAGAAATTGAAAAGGCAAACCGGGCGAGCGGGGTTCACGGCATTATCATTCAAATGCCGCTTCCGAAATCGTTTAAGATCGACCGCGTGCTTGATTGGATCACGCCCGAAAAAGACGTGGAGGCCGTCACCACGCGCAATCTCGGCCGGCTCGCCATCAATAAAGAAGGGCTTGCGCCCTGCACGGCGCGCGCGTGCATCCGGCTGATCGAGGAAACGGGCGTGGATGTGTTCGGAAAAGAAGCGGTGGTGATCGGCTCGAGCAAAGTGGTGGGCATGCCCGTCTTTTTGCTTTTGATCGGGAAAAAATTGACCACCATGATTTGCCACACGGGCACGTTTAAATCCGGAATGCTCGAGTCGCATGTGCGGCGCGCGGATGTGCTGGTGGTCTCGGCCGGAAAACCCAATCTGATTCCCGGCGCGTGGGTAAAAGAAGGCGCCATCGTCATCGACGTGGGCATTAACCGCGTGGACGGGAAAACCGTCGGAGACGTTGAGTTTGAAGCGGCGAAAAAACGCGCGGCGTTTATCACGCCGGTCCCCGGCGGCGTGGGGCCTTTGACGACCATCATGCTCATCGAAAATTTGATCGTTGCTTTTAAAACGCAGAAAGGCATTCAGGCGTGATATTTTTTTATGTATGTGATCGGCCAGAGGATTAACCCGACCGGGAACAAGGAGCTGACTTCCGCCATCCGGGAGGGGAATCGGGCCCCTGTGCGCGAAGAAGCGCTACGTCAGATTCAAGCGGGCGCCGACGCTTTGGATGTGAATGTGTTTGTCCCGAATGTGAATTTGGCCTCCGCCATGAAAATGGCGGTGGAGACCATCCGCGAAGCGGCGCTCGAGCTTCCGCTTGCGATTGATGCCGATAACCCCGACATTTTGGAAGTCGGTCTCGGCGCCGCGGGGAAAAAATCATTCATCAATTCTCCGCTTCCGGCTCGTCAAACGCCAAAACGCGGCCGCATCCTGAGTTTGGCAAAGCAATTTCAGACCGAGCTGATTATTCTTGCGATGAAAGAAAATCAAATTCCAACGAATTCAAAAGAAACTTTAGAGGCCAGCCGTCTCGTTTTGAAAGCGGTTGAAGACAGCGGAATCGCGCGGGAGCGGGTGATTTTCGACGCCGTTTTATTTTCTTTAAAGAAGGTGAAGGAAAAAGTGCGCGAGACGCTGGAGTCGATCAAACGGATCCGGGGAGAACTCGGCGTGCGGACCATTATGGGGCTCAGCAATATTTCTTTTGGGTTGAAGAGTAGAGAGCCGTTAAACGCCCGGTTTTTAAAATTGGCCAAAGCGGCGGGGCTTGACTGCGTCATTTGCGACCCGCTTCAAAAGGAAGTGATGACGGTTGTCAGGGAACAGGACGCGGAGCTGATGAACCCTTTTGAGCGGGAGAAAATCGCGGAGTTTCTTGAGTTTGCAGCGAAGCAGTCATCGTAGATGGCAGAGCGCATCGCATGACCAAAATCACGATTCAGGACATTCTTGCCGGGAAACAGAAAGAAAAGAAAAAAATTGCGGCGCTGACCGCTTATGATTTTCCGACGGCGAAACTGGTGGATGAAGCGGGGATGGATATTGTGCTGGTGGGCGATTCGCTCGGCATGGTGCTTTTGGGCTACGAATCCACGCTTCCGGTCACGATGGAGGACATGCTCCATCATTTGAAGGCGGTGAGCCGGGCCGTGAAACACGCACTGCTTGTGGTGGACATGCCGTTTCGCTCCTACAGAACCGCCGAGGAAGGTTTAAAGAATGCTCATCGCTTTTTGAAAGAGGGGAAAGCCGAGGCCGTGAAACTCGAAGGGGGCCGGCAAGTTTTGGAACAGGTGAAAGCGCTCACGAAAGCCGGCATTCCCGTTATGGGGCATCTCGGCATGACGCCCCAGAGCATCACGGAGCTCGGCGGTTATAAGGTCCAAGGGAAAACAAAAGAGCAGGCGGATGAGATTTTTGAGGATGCGCTTGGTTTGGAGCAAGCGGGCGCTTTTTCCATTGTGCTCGAATGCGTGCCCCGCGCACTCGCCAAAAAAATCTCGCAAGCCCTTCGCATTCCCACCATCGGGATCGGCGCGGGCCCTGAGACGGACGGACAGGTGCTCGTACTCCATGATTTGCTCGGGTTTGAGTCCCAAGTGAAGCCGCGATTTGTCCGCCGGTATGCGGATTTGGACAAAGAAATCAGACGTGCGCTGGGCCGGTATAAAGACGATGTATTAAATGGGAAATTTCCTTCAGAAAGAGAAAGTTTTTAATGTTGCGGGTCCTGTCACGGCAAACATCCCGTACGTCCTCGGGCATTCGCCCTGCGGGCGTACGGGAGCCCTGTTTGCCGCGCCACCCGCAACATTAATGACGTGCCTGAAGGAAATAGTGTGGTGAAGAGAGGTAAGGATTGGAATGCCGCAGAAAATTTTGGTGGTGGACCAGGATCAGGTCGCGCTGAGCTTGATTGAAACGCGCCTTGAGGTGAGAGATTACGAAGTGTTTACCGCCACGCATTCGGATGAAGCGGTGCGGCTCGCCCAGAAAATCCGTTTTGACCTCATCTTAATCGGTTCTTCCATGGAAGCGCTCGAAGGCGTACCGCTTCCTCAAAAAATCAAGCAGGGCTCGTCGGGTTTGACCGTTCCCATTGTTTTGCTCGTCGGCGAACACGAGATGCGCGAGCTGATTTTAAGCGCCGAGAAGGGATTTGATGATTTTTTAATCAAGCCGTTTGATCCTTTTTCGCTTCAGCTGCGGGTCCAGCTCAATCTCGCGCGCTCTCAGGAACGGCTCGAGGCCAATCCGCTGACGGGCCTTCCCGGCAATGCCGCGATCGAGCGGAACGTCCAGGAGCGCGTGAAAGCAAAGGAAATTTTTTCCGTTTGTTATCTGGACATCAATCATTTTAAGTCATTCAACGACCGGTATGGGTTTGAGCGCGGAGATGCGGTGATACGCCACGCGGCGCAATTGATCGTCCGCTGTCTGAAGGCCGTCGGAGGGGACCGGAACGGTTTTGTCGGACACGTCGGCGGGGATGACTTCGTCGTCATTTTGGATCCGGCGCTTGAGGAAAGTTTCGCCCGCGAATTCATGCAGGAGTTCGACCGCATCATTCCAACTTATTATGAGGAACCCGACCGGAAACGGCGGTCCGTGTTTGTGAAAAATCGCAGCGGCGTGCCGGTCTCCTGTCCGCTGATGAGCGTCTCAATCGCCGTGGTCTCCAATCAGCATCGTTCGTACAAAGGTCTTGGGGAGATCGCGCGCGATGCTGCGGAAGTAAAATCTTATCTCAAAACCCAGCCCGGAAGCCATTATTTAAGGGACCGGCGTGAAGAGCCCATGAGCACGATTGAAGAATCGTTCAGCGTGTTTTCCAGGGGGCGGCAGAGAAGCAAAAAATCAAAACCGCTCGGCCAGATGCTTTTGGAAGTGGGGCTTGTCACGGAGCATCAGCTCAACCAGGCGCTTCGCCGCCACATTGAAACGAAAGAACGCATCGGGCAGGTTTTAATTCATATGAAGGTGCTCACCAATGAGGATCTCGGCCGTTTCCTTGAGGAAAAGCTGGGCATTTCTTATGTGAGTTTAAGGGGACTTTATGTTCCGGAAGATTTGACGGTTGTTTTGGGAGAGGAATTTATACGGATTCATCAGGCGCTTCCGGTCGGCCGCAAAGGCAATGAATTGGAACTGGCCATGGTGGATCCGTCGGATCAGGAACTGATTCACACGGTGGAGCGCCTGAGCGAATGCCGCGTGAACCCGAAATTGATGCTTGAAAATGAATTTGACGAATTTTTGGAACGCCGCGAGCCCCGTTCGGCTTAGACAATGAATATTTCCCTCATTTTGCTTTCCCTTATTTTCGCCGCGTACGGAACCGCTTTTGTTCTGTATCTGCGCGCTTTTTTGAGCGGCCGCGAAAAGAGCATCAAGCGCGCTTCCTATTTCGTGGAAGTCGGATTCCTCCTGCACACGCTGAGCATGTTTGCCCGAACGCCCGACTTTCCCGGCGGGACGCTTCCCCACTTTTATCTCCCGGTGGCGAGCGTGGGAGAAGCATCGAGTTTTTTTGCCTGGTCGCTTGCGTTTGTTTATTTGATTTTGGTGAGGCGGCTTCAAACGGAAAGTTTCGGCCTCATTCTGACGCCGGTGCTGCTCCTGTTTCTGATCCCCGTTTTTTTCCCTTTCCAGCCGAGCACGGCGTTTCAGGCGCATTTTGACAATGCTTATTTTCTTCTCCATATTCTTTCCGCTTTTTTTGGCTACGCCAGTTTCGCGCTTTCTTTTATCGGAGGGGTACTTTATCTCGCCCAAGACCGCGCGCTGAAGCGAAAAGCGTCGTGGCATGTGTATCCCAAACTGCCTCCCCTTGAGGACTTGGAGCGCCTGGTGTTCCGCACGATTTGGTGGGGGGTGCTTTTGCTTGGGTTCGCGATTGCAAGCGGGGTTCTATGGTCCAAAAGTGCCTTCGGGACCTTTATTTTGAAGGAGCCGAAGTCGCTCGCAAGTCTCTTGACCTGGTGCGCGTATCTTGGCATTATCTATCTTCACGAAGGGGTGCGGGTGAAGGGGAAACGGCTCATCCGAATTTCAGTCGCCGCGTTTGTTTTGGTCTTGTTAACATTCTGGGGGACAGGGCTGATTCCCCACGGTCTTCATGTCGGAGTTTGGTCATCGTGAACCCCCCTCACCGCAGGTGGGGGGTCAATTTGGACACTTAGCGAACCTGACGTGATTGGCGGCACCAGGTTCGTCTAGGGGGGCGAGACAAATCCATTTTAAGAAACAGAGTTTATGAATACACAACAGGATTACTTGGATTTTGTGGAAAGGCTTACGCATTTGATCAGAAAGAATCAGCATCTGATCAAGACGACATTGAGCAATATTTTTACCATGAGATTGATTGGGAACAAAACGCATGGAGACTTAGCCGAGATAGGAATTTCCGAGTTCATTAATCAGTTTATGTACGATTTTAAATCCATACACGTAGGTAAGGATTTGTACCGGGCGAAGGAGCATGAAGAGGATATCAAAATAACGAATGAAATCAAGAAAATAAACTTCTCGGTTAGTATCAAGGCTTATGGTGATGGGCCCCTGCAACTTTCCACAGACAAGAATTTCAAAATGTTTCCGGCCCTCAAGAAATTGGGGAAAAAGATTGCCAATTCGAAAGACATCACCTCTCTTTTTAAAGTGCGTCATTTACTGAATTTTGCAACATAAATGTACTGCCCCTCATTTATAGAGAGACCGAAAAGCAATGCAACATACTGGTTTTTGATTTTGAAAGAGCCAAATCGGCTACAAAAAGAATTGAATTAGAAGAAGCTGGATCAGGTCGAAAACATCCGACATACCGTTTTTTTGATCAACAGGATAACTATATTTGCGAAGTACGCTATGGCGATGCTATGGCTAACGCCCTTCAACGTGGCTTATGGACTCACACCAAACACGGATTAACTTATTTCAAGAGCGTCACCGGAGGATGGATCGATTATTCGGATAACCTTGTTTTGGTAAAACTTTTTTCTCACGCACTTCTTTCGACTCAAGCAGGTCACGAAAGCGCTTTAAAACTACTTGTCGAAGACATTGAGAAACAAAAACGAATGTCATCTTTAAGATAAAATGTCACAACAATTGTTATTTGAGGATATCGGTGCTGAGACACCAGAAACAGAAGGAATAAAGTATGCAGGGTCTAAATTAAAACTCCTGCCGCATATCCTACTTCTCGCAAAAAAAACTGGCGCTCAGACCGTTTTTGATGGATTTGCTGGGACAA
>CAYJWM010000069.1:0-9041 GCA_964373885.1 uncultured bacterium
TTCGATGTCATCCTGAGGGCGAAGCCCGAAGGATCTATGCATAGATTCTTCACTTCGTTCAGAATGACAATCACTTCGCTCAGAATGACAGTTTGAGAGGTTTAGGAGGGGCTTTTCTCAGAGCGGTCTTTATCTCTTAATTCCCGCTCTAAGTTCTCAATTTCCTTTTGAAGGTAATGAATACGCCGCTTCAATTCCTTTATTGGATCCGGAAGATCGCCGTGGTCAAGCGACTGGTCATCTCCTGCTTTCTTCCCTTCCCGGCGGACGATTTCGGCCGGCACACCGACGACGGTGCAATTGTCGGGGACGGAATGAACCACCACGGAACCGCTTCCTACTTTGACATTATTGCCGATGCGAATATTGCCTAAAATCTTGGCGCCGGCGCCGGCGACTACATTATCTCCCAAAGTAGGGTGCCGCTTCCCGCGATGTGTTCCAGTCCCGCCGAGCGTCACGCCTTGATAAACGGTAACATTCCGGCCGATTTCGGCGGTCTCACCGATCACCACGCCGATGCCGTGATCGATGAAAAAACCGGGACCGATTTTGGCGCCCGGATGAATTTCAACGCCCGTAAACCACCGAACATATTGAGCGATCAGGCGCGGGAAAAATGGAATATGGAGGGTTTTATGAAGGAAATGATTGATTCGATGCCAAAAAATAGCGTGAAAACCCGAGTAAATCAGTATCACCTCAAGAAATCCGAGCGGAGTCCTCGCGGCAGGATCGCGCTTAAAAACAGCTTTGTAATCTTGAACGATGCTAAGCATGAGTTTACACATTAAATCTAAAATAAATTACATCTCCATCTTGGACAATATACTCTTTTCCTTCGAGGCGTAAAAGTCCTTTTTCTTTAACCGCCTGCTGGCTCCCATATTTCACCAAATCGTCATAGCGCATGATTTCCGCCCGTATAAAGCCCCGTTCAAAATCGGAATGAATGGTGCCCGCCGCCTGGGGCGCCGTGCTTCCTTTGCGAATGGTCCAGGCGCGCACTTCGGGCTCGCCTGCCGTCAGAAAAGTGATCAGGCCTAAAAGCTCGTAACCGACGCGAATCAATTGATTGAGCCCCGATTCCTTAAGCCCGATTTCTTTGAGAAAAAGCTTGGCCTCCTCCTCCGAAAGCTCGGCCAGTTCCGCTTCCACTTTCCCGGAAATCACCGCGACTTTCGAACCCTCTTTAGCGGCAATTCCCCGCACTTTGTCCACAAGCGGGCCGCCATTTGGCAAATCGGACTCCGCCACATTGGCCCCGTAAAGTACCGGCTTTTGGGTCAGAAGCTGAAGCTCGGTTAAAACAGGCCATTCATCTTTCGTCCATTGGCCCGAACGAATCGGCGTCCCGGCTTCAAGAATTTTGGCCGCTTTCTGTAAAGCGGGAATGGCCGCGATTGCCGCTTTGTCGCCTGATTTGGATGTTTTTTCCATTTTTTTAAGCCGCGCGTCCACGGTGTCCAAATCTTTCAGGCAAAGCTCCGTATTGACAATCTCTATATCGCGCACGGGATCCACCGAGCCAGAGACGTGAATCACATTCGGATCGTCGAAGCAGCGCACCACATGCAGAATGGCCACCACTTCCTTGATATGCCCCAAGAACTGATTTCCGAGCCCTTCACCTGTGGAAGCACCTTTGACCAGCCCGGCAATATCGACAAATTCGACAGTGGCGGGCGTCACTTTTTTCGGATGATACATCTCGGCCAATTTCTGAAGCCGTGGGTCGGGAACGGGCACAATTCCCACATTGGGTTCAATGGTGCAAAACGGATAATTCGCCACCGCAGCACCGGCTTTGGTTAAAGCGTTAAAGACGGTGGATTTACCCACATTCGGCAGCCCCACCACCCCGATTCTAAGCGCCATCATTTTCCCCTTGACTTATTTTCATAATAATAATATATATTATTACTATTAGTTAATACTACGAAAGGCGGTACACGTGCGTGAACAAGCGAAAATTGCTCTTCTTAACGGTTTTGTCCATACTCGGAATTTCGGAAGTATACATCAAAACCGCGTTTCCACAAAGCTGGGAACTTGTCTCGGGTCTCTCTTCGGTCGGAACGATTGACTGCATTTACCCTTCCCCCGGCGCCCCCCACACACTTCTGATCGGCTCAAAAGGTGTCTTGTATTCGTTTCATCCGGAGCGCAAAAGTTCGGAGGCGCTCATCGATTTGGGACCGAATGCCGAGATTTGGGACGTTCAGATCATGGATCGGCGAATATTCCTCCTGAGTTCAGAAGGACTTTTTGAATCAAATGACCTAGGAAAGAATTGGAGCAACACATTTCGCGGGACGAATGAAAAAGAGCGGAACGTGTTCCACATCAGCCGCGATCCCCACCAATCCAATGTTTTGTATCTCGGCACCGAAGGCGGCTTGTTCAAAACTGAGGATGGCGCGAGAACATGGTATCCGGAGACAAGCGAACTCAAAAATCAATCCATTTGGGCGCTTAAAACTGACGCCCAAAATCAGGAACTTTTCGCCGCCGGTGAAAAGGGCCTTTATCGTTTTCTCCCGCGCAAAAACCGTCTCGATCGGATTTACGTGACTCGGCCTCCGGTGGTTATGGATGAAACAATGATGGAAGATTTTGAACCTCAAGAATTCGAAGGAACGCGGGAAGAGAAAATTTATTCGGTCTCCCTGTCTCATGTTCCAAATTCCCTTCTGGCCATCGGCACGGAAAAGGGCGTGTGGACCAGCGAGGATGAGGGAAATCATTGGGAGGCGCTTCCAAAAAGCGGGCTTCAAGACAGCCGGATCCGGAATTTAATTTTCTCGCCTTCCATTAATACGTTCTTCGCCGCCACCGAAAAAGGGGTTTATCAATATGATCCGCTTCAAAAACATTGGAACGAACTCCACAAAGGCATTCCGATCGCCAGAATCAACGATTTGGAGCTCGGGAACGAAAATCCCGAAACGCTTTACGCAGCCACCGATGACGGACTTTACCGAATGATCATCGTGCCGCCGATACATCCGGAAATAAAACTCCAGTCCGCGGACCTGGGCGGGACTTTACTTCCGGAGCTGTTTCGGCTGGAACCCCCCATGGATGAAATCCGGAAAGAAGCGATTTCATACGCCAATGTCAGCAATTGGAAAATCAAGCGCTGGCATTGGGGGTCGCGCCTGCGTTCGCTTGTTCCTTCTTTCTCTGTCGGAAAAAACTTTTCGCAGGGTGACAATATTGATATCGATCGCGGTGGAACCAATGATCCGGATATTTACATCGTCGGCCCAAAAGATCGGGACGAAAGCTGGGATATGGATGTCAAATGGGAATTGTCGGACTTGATTTGGAATTCGGCGCAGACATCGATTGATTCGCGCGACAAACTCATGGTGGAACTGCGGGATGATATTTTGAGCCAGGTCACCCGCCTTTATTTTGAACGCAGGCGCGCGCAGGCGGAATTTGTGCTCAAAGCGCCCCAAAACCCTCTGGATCGCTTTCACGCACTCCTGAGAATCGATGAGCTCACGGCCAATCTCGACTCGCTTACAAACGGCTTTCTCTCCCGAAAACTCAAGGAACTTTACGGCCGCCGTCCCGAATTCCACACCCTTTGGGAGGAATAAATTCAGGGACGGTTCTCTCTATCTCTTTATTATAAAATAATTTATGAGAGAACCGTCCCTGCCGAATAAAATAAATAGGACTCTATGTCACCACGATTAGCCCGTTTACAGCTAGCTACTCATACTTATTTCCATATTTGCACCAAAGGCAATAATGGCCAAGAGCTCTTTCTAAATGAATCTGACTATATCCACTATCTTTCTCTGGTCGAAAAATATCGGGCCCTTCGGAATTTGCAATGCTTCGCTTATTGCCTTATGACGAATCACGTTCATCTACTACTTCTTTCTCCGTCCATTCAAACGCTTTCTAAGGCCATGCATGCTGTTCACCTTGCATACGTCATGTACTTTAATCGCCAATACGAACGCCGGGGACATCTTTTCCAGGATCGTTTCAGTAGCTGGGTAATAAGAAACGAGGCGCATCTTATTACCACGAAAGAATATATTGAAAATAATCCGGTCAATGCTAATCTGGTTAAAGAAAAAGAAGGTTACCAATGGAGCAGCGCAAGCAGGGACAGTTCTTACATAACTCTATCTAAAATATCAACTTAGCGAGAACCGTCCCTAAAATTGTATGGAAATCACGCCTGAGGAATTAAAAGCCAAGTTGGACGCCGGAGAAAAAATCAAAATCCTGGACGTCCGGGAGCCGGAAGAATTTGAAATTTGCTCGCTCAAAAACGCTTGTTTAATTCCGCTCAATGAACTTCCACACTGTTTGAATGAACTAAATCCGGACGAAGCAATCGTGGTGTATTGCCATCACGGCATGCGAAGCATGCACGTCGCCATGATGCTTAAAAATAAAGGTTATCAAAACGTTCAAAGCTTGCGGGGAGGAATTGACGCTTGGGCTTTGGAAATTGACCCTGCAATAGAAAGATATTAGGGACGGTTCTTGCGTAACTCTAAAACAAGCAATGGGTTAGGAAGAACCGTCCCTAACGAAACGATCCCAATAATCCTTAAACCGCTTGAGATGAACTATCATATCCGGTTTTTTTCGAGGGTCGCGCAAAATAAACGCCGGGTGATAAAGCACCATGAATTTGACGCCCGGAAATTCGGGCCGTTCGAAAAAATTTCCCACTTCCTCAGCCATTGAATTCCCACCTTTGTCCTTGAGCACATGCTTCAAAGCGACCGCGCCCAATAAAAGTACGACGCGAGGCTTCACAAGCAACAACTGTTTCTCGAGAAAAGGAAAACAGGTATTCACTTCTTCCTGCTTGGGGGAGCGATTTTCGGGCGGACGGCATTTGACGACATTAATAATTAAAGAATCCTGATTGGTGTCGAAGCCAAGCTCTTTTAAAAGCGCGTCCAGCAGTTGCCCGGCCCGTCCGACAAATGCTTTTCCATGGATGTCTTCGTTTTCCCCGGGCGCTTCTCCGATCATCACAACCTTCGCCTCCGGATTGCCGCGGTCCACCACGATATGGCGGCGGGACTCGGAAAGCGGGCATTGCGTACAGTTGGAACGGGCGAGCTCTTCCTTAAACTGAGCATAGGTCTTAGCATCGAGGATTTTGTTCTGGGTTTGATCAAAGAGATCAAATTGAGGCATTGAATGGAACCTCTCTGTTAATTTACTTAGTATACCTGCCGCTTTTGAATCTGCAATCGATTTTGTAGCTTAAAAATAAGTGTGTTAAAATGAAATCATGAAAATGTTATTCGGGAAATTTGGCCGCAGTCTGCTTGCCGCTTACGTATGGACGGCCGTGGTTTTCGCCACCCTTTTCGTATGGGCGGCGCTCGCCACCCTCTCGCCTTTTGACCGGAATCAAAAGCTTTCCTATCGGCTTACCAACTTATGGGGAGCAGTCATCCTGGGAACCAACCCGTTCTGGCGCATCCGGATCACCGGAAAAAACCACATTCAAAAAAACCGCGGCTTTGTGCTGGTGGCCAATCACGCCAGTCTGGCCGATATCATCTGCCTCTTTTGTCTTGGGAGGCATTTCAAATGGCTTGCCAAGAAAAGTCTTTTTAAAATTCCCGTTTTCGGCTGGTCCATGTCGCTGATGCGATACATCCCCTTGGAGCGCGGAAAGCACGGAAGCATTCGCGACAGTTTCGAGGAAGCGCGCCGGTGGCTTGAACAAGATGTGTCCGTATTGATTTTCCCGGAGGGAACGAGAAGCAAAAGCGGAAAACTTGGCGAGTTTAAAAACGGGGCGTTCAAACTCGCGATTTTGACCGGAAAACCGATTGTCCCGATTGTCATTCAAGGAACGGAGAAAGCGCTCGCGAGGGGAAGAGTTTCGATGGACGCCAATGTCCGCGGTTTTATCAAAGTGCTCGCCCCGATTGAAACAGATCATTATAAGCCCGATGAATATGAGGCGCTCAAAAAAAATGTTTTGGAATTGATGGATCGTGAACTGGCGGGCTGATTCTCACCGAACCGCACCCTAAGCCGCGAGTAGTTTATCAATCAGTGCAATTTTCTTCTTGGCGTCCTGCACCAATTCGGGAGGATATTCCACCGCGCGCAATTTCTCCCGCGCTTCGCCCCACTTTTCATCCCGTAAAAGTTGTATCGCATCCTCATATTCCTTTTGAACTTTGGTCAACGCCTCCGGCATATTCTGCCGCACCACTTTTTCTTTCAAATCCAAATCCACCGAAAGGGTCCTTAAATTAACGGCGGCGCCCTCCGGGGGCGTGGTCTCCCGCTCAATGGCCGCGCGGATTTCGGGGTCCACAATCGAAAGAGCGGGCGAAGCAGGGATAGAAACTTGACCGGCCTTGGCTTCAAAAGAAGCGATTTCGTGCTTCAGCGAGGAAATCAGGGAGGCCGCTTTCTCCCACTCATGTAAATCCAAAACCGGCGCGAGCGCTTGATAAGACTGATAAACGGCCTCTGCTTGGGAAACAAGTGTTTGATTTATCAGGTATTGATTCAAGACGGCGAGTTTCCCCAGCACGTCGTTGATGAAAGGCCTGAGCATCACCAGCACAACGGCACGGTACCGCTCAAGATTATTTTGATACACCGGGAACGCGAGCGAGCGCAGGAGCTCGTCGCGCACCTCGGCGTAATGGCCCGACTTGAAGGCGGAGGTGGCCGCCAAATAATGCTCGCGGAATGTTTTTTTGACTTGGCGCTCATACCAAAACCCGATCGGGATCTTCCGCTTCTTCTGCTCCGACTCCAAAAATTCCTCAAAATCATCCTTTGTCCACATGAGAAGCGACGGCGTCTTGGCTAGTGAAACGGGGAATGAAACTTGTTTTTTTAAAATCTCCTCCTCATCCGGCGTTAAGGGCCGCGGAATGGTCAGTTGAAACATCTGCATGAGGTCGTTGTGTTCTTCCCGGCTTAAAACCGTTTTGGGATCCCGCGCGGCGGGCCTTGCAGGCCGCGGTGAAGAAGCGGGGGTGGCCGAGGGAGCCGCAAGACGAGGCAGGGAAAATGAGGCCTGAAGGGGCAGCCACTTTGACCGTGAAGCCCAAATGCGTTCTTGATTCGAAACGGCAAAAAACAAAACTGCAAACAAAAGCACCGCGCCTGAAAGAACTGCGGCCCCTTTGACCAGCCATTTTTTTATGGGGAAAAAAGTTTTCGGGGGAGAGGAGACAGAAGAACTCGGCGGAGTTTCAATTTCCGTTTGTCCTTTGTTTCCTTCCTCGACGAGCGAAGTGGTCCAAAAACAGTTGGGACAACGTTGAAAGTCTTTCTCACCTAGCTCGAACACATAATTGCAGTGCAGACATTTATATTGCACGGTCTTCTGCCGAATCAATCTGAATTTCCGTTTGGCCTTGTGCCGCCGCAAAGCCCAGCGGGCGCTCGTAAAACGCCTCCCCGGCCGACAAGGACAGGTCATTATGTCCGGCGCCCGGAACTTCAAAAAGTTCCTTTGGCTTCGGAGCAAGCTCGAAAAGCTTTCGCCCCATCGAAAGAGGAACTATTTCGTCCGCTGTTCCGTGCAGAATGAACACGGGACTTTTTAACTTTTGAATGCGCTGGGCATTGGGCATTTCAAAATCCCTCAACAAAAAACCGGGTGCGAAACCGTAATGAATCTTTGCCATTTCCCTTAGGGAAGTGAAGGGCGCTTCCAAAATAACGGTTTTGAACCGATTCTCGGCGGCCAACTGAATGGCCGGGACAGCGCCCACAGATTCTCCGTATAAAATGACATCGGAAGAATTGCGATGTTTCTCCGTCTGAAGCCAAGCGAAGGCGGCTTTGGCATCCAGATAAAGATCGCTTTCCTTCCGTATACTCCCCCCGCTTTTGCCGTATCCTCTGTAATCAAAAAGCAGAATCGAGACGCCGCGCTTCACCCATCCGCGGGCTTCCGAAAGACGATGGGAAATATTGCCCGCGTTTCCGTGAAAAAAAAGCATGGTGAATCGCGCTTCTTTCGCCGTCGTAGACGGAAGCCACCAACCGTGAAGCTGGACCCCATCCTCGGTCATGAGCGAAACTTCTTCGTGCTCAAGACCTAAGTCCATGGGCTTAAGATCAAATTCCTTGGCCGGGAAAAAAATAAAGGTGGCAATCACCATATTCACAAACCATTGAATCATTGCTATACTCAAATCATGTTAACGGCTGTATTCTACGCCTTCTGGCTTGTCCTGGCTTTCCTCGCGGGTTCTATTCCCACCGGTTACCTCGTCGCCAAAAAAGCACGGGGCCTTGACATCCGTGAGCACGGAAGCGGTAATGTCGGCGCCACCAATGTGTTTCGGGTGGCCGGAAAGGGCTGGGGAAGTTTTGTGCTCGCGGCGGATTTTTTAAAAGGGTTGATCGCCACGGCGCTTCTCGCTCCTTTAAGCCACGCGTTCCCCGAACTCAGCCGCCCGCTGGTTCAAATCTTTTTCGGCGCTGCCGCCATTATGGGCCATACGTGGACACCCTGGCTTGGGTTCAAAGGCGGAAAAGGCATCGCCACTTCCGCCGGCGCCCTGCTCGGCATTTTCCCGCTGGCTACCGTACTCGCGCTCAGCGTTTGGACTGTATGTTTTCTCTCAAGCGGATACGTATCGCTCTCATCCATCATTGCGGCGCTGAGCTTTCCGGTGCTGCTGCTCCTTTTTTACCGGGATATCGAAGGGTTCGGCGCGATTTTTGCCGTAAGTGTCGTGCTGGTCGGCCTGCTTGTGTTCAATCATCGATCTAATCTCTCCCGCATCCGCAGCGGCACCGAGTCGCGCGTGCATTTCGGAAAGAAAAATTAATACCGTCATTGCCCCACAGGGGTCATCCCGATCCTATGGAAGGAAATTCATAAATGGGATTGCAAGCCATTTGTCATTCCCGCAATCTTTAAGCGGGAATCTAGGCCGTGGATCCCCGACACATTTTCGGAGAAGAACGTCAAGTTCTTCCCGAAAAGGGGTGCATACCACTTCATACAGCTGTCATTCTGAGGCGAAGCCGAAGAATCTATGAGTCATAGA